>DATERV010000067.1:0-4120 GCA_035271185.1 Lachnospiraceae bacterium
GTATAATATCTGACGAGGTGATGACATGGCATCCTACGTTGCTCCCGAGATACGGGGAAAATTTGAAACTTTGTCCATAGACCTGAAAAACACTATTCTGGAACGTGATGTAAAGCTGAATACCGTTTATGACTTAATTCATGTACTTGAAGATATTTGTGACGAAGCCGAAAAATAGAGGAAATAAAAACAGCGAATTCAAAATTTTGTTTGATTTCGCTGTTTTATACTATAAGCAGGACGATAAGCCGGGTTATGTCTTGAATAATCATCTGTCTAGGACTATCGTTGCCAATAGTCTCAAGCGACCTACCTGAAAACAGGCCGGACAAGCCTATCGTTTTCATACGGTCTTGCTTCGGATGGGGTTTACATGGCTCCGCATGTTACCAAACGGACGGTAGTCTCTTACACTGCCTTTCCACCCTTACCTGCATGACGCAGGCGGTATATCTCTGTTGCACTAGCCTTGGAGTCGCCTCCACCGGACGTTATCCGGCATCCTGTCCTACGAAGCCCGGACTTTCCTCACCCACTTACGTGGCTGCGATTACTTATCCTACTTATAGCTTTTAAGCTTGTAAATTATAACATGCAGAACAAAGAAAAGAAAGTCTTTTATAGTATTTCTTTATGGGAAAAAGTGTAAAAAATTACTCAACGATAAGCTCTGTCTCTATACTGCGATATACATCCCTTACATCCAAATCTTCCGTAACATCCAGCCTGGGATATCCTTCAAAGTCAAAATGAACTCTTCTGATTCCGCTGCTTCTGGGTCCATCTACTCCCGGTTTGGCATGATAGGTATTCCAGATATCTCCATACTCATCTGTTACATAAGCATTATGTCCTGTTCCAAATTCACCTTCTACGCTTCTGGAGGTCAATATGGGGTAATTTTCCTTCTTCCAGTTTTCCACAACAAGCAAATTTTTCCCTTTTTCTATGGAAAGAAGCCCTACCACATAGGAAGAGTCAACTGCTGCACTGGAGAACGTGACAAATAATTTCTGCTCTCTAGGTAATGCAAATGGACCTTCATCCACAAAAGTGTGGTTATTTGCCCAGCCATACTCAGGCTTGGATAGCAATACCGGATCAGTCAATAGTTTCCAAGGCTCATTTGGATTCAACTTTGCTATATATAGCCATGCACCCAAATCTTTTGGCAAAAATTGACGTTGAGACCAGATTACATAATAATCGCCTTCCCACAAAAAGCAAGTCATATCCAGTGTGATGGACTGACCGGCTTCACAAATGTTGCTGCCATCCTTTTTCACTACCCGCTTGGGAGCTGACCAGTCATCCTTACAGATTGGATTACCACCTTCTTTAAGCTCCATGATGTGGCTTTCTTCCCAGAAAAACTCACCGGGAGTTGCTGCATGGAAGATATATAGTTTATCCTTAACAATGTGAAATTCAGGTGCCCATAAAAGTCCTCCAATTCCCGGATGAGTTTTGGAATCCAGTATCAGATGCTCCTTGGCATTCACTAATTCAGGAATGGAATCTGCTTCCCTGATATATAAAGTATGATTATGATCCGCATCATTTGTAGCAATAAAGTAATACTTATCCTTCCACTTTCCAATACAGGGATCAGCTCGATCAAAGGCAATCGGAAAATCAAAATGTTCTCTATGAACACTGCCCTTCAAGGGATAGAGTCCCGGTTTTTGAAAGTCCACGTTTGCGGTATCCCAGTCTACTCGTTTCGTTTTAGTGGAACCATCACTGTATTTAGCAATCACTTCGTACGCCAGTAGTTCCTCTTTGTTCTTTACAGCTATTTTCTCTGGACAGGATACTCCTACGTTTATAGGGGTAAGGAGCTTCGCCGTAATCCATTTTGCACAATCATCTGATATTTCTATGGTATTATGGGGCACTGCTCCCTGTATATCGGTCACAATTTCTTCTTTCTGAAATGCTTCTGTACTCTTTGGGTCGGAGGAGAGTACCATATTATGTACATCCGCTATGCTAGCTTCCCTATATTTACCGGATACTGTGCACCACTGAATCACATATTCTTTTAATCCTTTATCATAGAAGCCTATTACATCCTCTATGGTTTCATTTCCGAGCTTTATCAATCCCTTCTCTTCATACGTGTTCAGGTCATCAGATGTAAAAAGCATTACACTGCCTTTGCTTTCCTCATCCTGGTCACCCTCTCCGTTGGTACGAATAGCAACCACACCAAAACCACCTTCCTTTAGGGAAAATAAAAAGGGATTTTTTATACTCTTGGGATTCAGGGAACCATCTTCGTTTTCAGTCGCTTTTGCAAACAACACACCGGAATTATGATTCAAGGCAGTAAAACTGCCATCTTCCTCCTGGATAGCCAGATGCATACTAAAGGCAAGCCTGGGGTCATATAATTTCTCGTTAATTGGTTTTCTTGTATAGCTTAAAAGCAATTTACCCATATTTTCTCCTTTATAATGTTTCATACATTCCTGCGAAGACAATCCGAAAAATGCTCCATTTTAATATAAGCCATATTGATCTTCTCTCCTATTTTTCCAATGTTAAGGCTAGTACGCTACAAGGTGGAATGGTGAAACTTACTTTTCCCCCACCTAACTGCACTGCATCAAAGGTCTCCGTTTTTACCTGTTGGGATGTATCAAAGGTATTATGTGCATTCATCTTACCCTTCAGAATCCTTGCTTTGCAATCCTTCACTGTGAAATCAGCCAGTTCAGCTTCAATATCATATGATTTCTGCAAATCCAGATTGGCCATGGTAATAAAAAGTTTACCATCCTTCCAGGATGCGCATTCAGATAGATTTGGAACCATCTCACTCTCAGAACCAATCTGTTCTGTACAGAGATTGGAATCAATCAGTTCTCCCTCCCTATGCTGCTTATACATATCAAACACATAATAGGTAGGTGTCAAAACCATTTCAGCGCCTTCTGTCAGAATGACAGCCTGAAGAACATTCACTAACTGTGCAATATTTGCCATTTTGACACGATCACAATGCTTTTGAAATAAGTTTAGATTAATGGCAGCTACCATGGCATCACGCATGGTATTTTGCTGATATAAAAAGCCCGGGTTAGTACCTTCTTCTACATCAAACCAGGTGCCCCATTCATCTACTACCAAACCTATTTTCTTTTCACTATCATACTTATCCATAATACTGCCATGCTTCTTTAACAGTGTTTCCATATGTAGCGTCTTTCGTAACGTACGGTACCAGCTATCTTGATCAAACTGAGTCGCGCTTCCTTTTTTTGCCCAGTCATCCGGTATGGTATAATAATGTAGGGATAAACCATCCATGAACCTACCTGCTATCTTCATCAGGGTTTCAGTCCACTCATAATCATCTGCATTAGGACCACAGGCTATTTTATTAATTTTTCTTTCAGGATGATAATTCCTCACATAAGTCTGATATCTGCGATACTCATTTGCATAGTATTCTGGGGTCATACATCCACCACAACCCCAATTTTCATTTCCTACTCCAAAATAGTCCAGCGTCCAACTGTCCTTCTGTCCATTTTCAGCACGCTTGTCTGCCATAGGGGAAACACCGTCAAAGGTCATGTATTCCACCCATTCGCTCATCTCCTGTACAGTACCGCTTCCCATATTGCCACAGACATATGGCTTACATCCCACCTGTCTACAAAGTTCCATAAACTCGTGAGTACCAAAGCTGTTATCTTCAATGACACCACCCCAATGGGTATTAATCATTTTTTTTCTTTGTTCCTTAGGTCCGATTCCATCCTTCCAGTGATATTCATCTGCGAAACAACCTCCCGGCCATCGTAATACAGGCAGTTCCATATTCTTCAGGGCTTCCACAACATCCTTACGCATACCATTTACATTAGGGATATCTGAATCCTCTCCAACATAAATACCTTCATAGATACATCTTCCCAGATGCTCTGAAAAATTGCCATGTAGTTCCTTATTAATGTGTCCCTTTTTCACGTTGGGATTAATATAATATTTTGTCATGATCAAACTCCTTCTTATGTTTACTCTTTCATATGTATACTCTTTTTTGTATTTTACAAAATCATAATGCTATTTATTATAAACAAAATCGATAAAGGAAGCGCTACCACCC
>DATERV010000068.1:0-7252 GCA_035271185.1 Lachnospiraceae bacterium
ATAGAAATCCGTAGAATAATACTTGTAAGAAACAACAAACCAGTTTCGCTGGAACTTATATCAATTTCAAATTAAGGAGGAAAATGATGAAAGCAAAAGCAAGTATTATAACAAAGTATGATGAAGCTGATTCTTCTGGAATCGTGGATGGTTTCACAGAAGGGCTTTGTTACGTGATTGAAAATGAGAAAAGCTACAATCGAAAAGCATCTTATGGAAATCTAGGAGTAAGGATACGGTCATCATAGTGATATTACGGCAGATATTGCTGTTGAAAATATCACTACAACAGATGCAATTATTGCATGCAACTTTTCTGAAGGAATACTTGATGGAGTGGACCGAGGCCCTGAATTTCAACAGGAAGCTTTTATACTTCGGGACATGAGAAAACATTATGTACTGTTCAATAAGCAGCTTGGTATTTTATCAAATGACGAGAATAAGTTTTTTCTTAGATATTTAAGCAAAGAACAGAACCTAGGTGACCTGGCAGATGCAGCAGGCATTCAGTATGAATCAGCAGGACAGAAACTAAGAAGAATCAAAAAGAAAATTAAGATCCAGATGATTGGTTTTTTAGACGGACAAATATAGGAAAACACGGGAGGATAACATTATGCCAAGAGCAAGAGTGGTCATACCAGAATTAGAGGAAAAGGTAGTAACAGGAAAGAAAAAATTGTCAGTTATGCAGAAGGAGCCGCATTGTATTCATTAGGACTTCATACCTTCCAAGAAGTGGCAAAGGAAGCCAATGCAGTTTATAAGGTGAAGAGATGTGTACTTGATAATACAAAAAAAGTGGACAATTATCTGGAAAATTTCTGTGAGCCAGGTATTTAAGAAATCCTTTTTTATCCAATGGAATCCAATGAGCTGACAGTTGATAAATTTGAATTAAAAGTGTGGAATGGCTGGATTATAATACGTGTAAGAGTGGCTGGAGCTATTCAGATCCATTCAGATACAGTATTGAACCGGCTGTTCCTCTTATTTTTAGGAGGAATCGGAAATGAATGTAAAATCAAGAAAAGACAGTAAAGGGTATGTATTAAGAACCGGTGAATGTCAGAGAAATGATGGTAGGTATTCCTATTCCTATACAGACAGAATGGGAACAAGGCATTCCATTTATTCAAAGACATTACCTGAACTTCGAGCAAGAGAAAATCAGCTTCAAAGAGAATATGAGGATGGACTGGATCCATACAAGGCAGCAAAGCTTACACTTAATAATCTGTATGACAGATACATCAATCAGAAATTCAATTTGAAACCTACTACCAAAGGTAACTACAAATATATGTACAACCATTTTGTAAGAGATACTTTTGGCAAGAGGAAGATTGTGGAAACCAGACATTCTGATGTAAAGGAATTCTATTACAATATTCTGCAGAAACAAGAGATGAAAGCGAATACCTTGGATAATGTGCATACGCAGCTTCACCCTGCATTTGATATGGCGGTACGGGATGGATTGATTAGAACAAATCCTACAGATGGTGTTATGTCAGAAATCAAAAAGAGCAAATTGTGGGATGCACCAAAACGACGTGCACTTACAATTCCACAGCAGAAAGCATCTATGAATTTTCTAGAGAGTGATCGTGATTATGAAGGCTGGCTGCCAGTGCTTACAGTTCTCTTAGGAACAGGCATGAGAATCGGGGAATGCCTAGGACTTAGCTGGGAAGGTCTGGATTTTGAAAACAGAGTCATCAGTGTGAATCATAACCTGACAGACAGACCTGATGATAAAGGTGAATGTAAAAAGCACATTCAAACTCCAAAGACAGAAGCAGGAACTAGAATTATTCCAATGTTTGATGAAGTATTTGAGGCATTTCTTGCAGAGTATGAAATCCAGAAGTGCATTGGATTCTGTGAAGAAGAAATTGATGGGTATTCAGGATTTGTTTTTGCTACTGCATCACACACTGTATATAGTGCAAGTGCTGTAAATAATGCAATCCGCAGAGCAACAACAGAATTCAGCCTTCTCTACGGAGATTGGTGGATAGTTGTAAGATTGAAAAATCCATTTGTATATGGCACGGTAAGGTTCAACAGAGTTCAGTGGACACAATCGAACATACGTTCCCGACGATAAGAACGATGGAGTAAAATATCCTATAAAATAAATAGTTTGAATAATTGAATTGTAAAATTTTACGACCAATTTACGACCAAATAAAGAGAATACGCGTAAAGAAATTAAAAGCGGTTAGATCCATAAAGGAATCTAGCTGCTTTTTTTGTTGTATATTATGTTATTGTACATAATATAAAAAATATATACACTATATTACACAAAATAGACCATAAGCATTTAATTAGAAAAAATCCATTCTCTTATCGTTGTAATGGTGGATTGTGTTTTGATTATATAAAAAAGATCGAACAAAGATGTTATAATGTTGATGAAACATTAGTAGAGCGCTATCCGATGCTTGCTTGCGTAAAAGGGAATTATGGTCCTGAAGTAGCTTCTATGTTTACTTGTGCTATACTGATCGATGTACCAAAAGAGATTAGGATGAAGCGAGTGAGAGATAGATCATACCAGAAGTTTGGAGATAGAATGTTACCTGGTGGAGATCTATATGAAAAAGAAGAGAGTTTTTTTGATATGGTCGAACAACGTTCAGTGAAAGATGTGACAGAATGGTTAGACACTATCAATATACCAGTTATTCAAGTGGACGGAACAAAGACGATAGAGGATAATTGTGAAACTATAATGACAATATTACTGGAATGTTTTTGTGGCTTATAAAGGTAGACTGTGTTTAATATTCAGTCTGCCTTTATATATTTTATGCTATAATATACAAAATTTATTAAAAAGCCCTATCCGATATGATTTACGTACACTATATAAGTGTAATCATGATTACATCCCGTTGGAAAGGAGGGAGGAATTTGGATGAGAACAAAATTATTCCGTATATCGAACCGATTTTTCGTTTTTGTTGTAAAAGACTGAGTAATCGTTATGATGCAGAGGATCTGGCAAGTGAGATTATTTGTCATGTTCTTGAGGGGCTGAAAAAATTCCAAATAGATTCTTTAGATGCTTGGGTCTGGAGAGTTGCACATAATCGTTATGCTAGATTCATAGATGCTCAAAGTAAAACAAAAATGATACTTGCAGAAGATGATATCATTATCGATGCTGCAGGGGCTGATTATTGTTTAGTTGATGAGGAGTCAACTGTGAATGAATACGAGACTGTATTTCGTTATCTGCACACACTTTCTGCTGAGTACAGAAACATCTTCGTTGATTACTATATCGGTGATATGTCAATCCGAATGTTGTCAAAGAAATATTCGCTCCCAGAAACCACAATTAAATGGCGTTTGAATACAGGACGCCAAAAAATCAGAAATCGGATAGGAGAAAATAGTATGGATAAAGTGTATAGTAGAATCAACTGGAATACGACTTGCTGTAACGGATCTATGGATTCCAACAGATATTTAAGCACACAAATAGCGCGAGCCATATGCAAAGCAGTATATGAAAAGCCTCTTACGATTGAGGAAATAAGTATAAGTACGGGAATTCCTGCAATGTATATTGAAGACGATTTACCTCGTCTCGAATATGGAGATGCTATATGCAAAATTGGGAACAATAAGTATGCTACAAATTTTATTGTATTCGGTTTAGAAGACAGAAAGTATACTGAAGGAGTTTCGGAGCCTTTAGTTAAAGCTATTTCGGATAAATTTGAACATATGCTACATGATAAAGCATCTACAGTGAGCCTTCTAGACTTTTATGGACATGATTTTGGTTTGGATAGACTAGGATTCATGTTGATTCCGTATATTTTAAGACGCAAGATTGGGATACTCAAAAGCTCAAGGTTGAAATTGGACAATGGCCCATTTCCAACTCGTAAAGATGGTGGATATGGTTGGTTTATTGTAGAAGAAACACTTGATGAAAATGAATTCTGTGCGGAATATAATGCAGGATGCAACATTGCTAGCGATGATAATGGAAGAAAGAGTGAACAGTTGTCTCACATTTATTATTATTGGATTTCAAAGTATTTTGATAGTGATATTTATCACAATACAGGAACACGTTGGCTATGTGAAAACAATATCCTTCAAAACTGTAAGAATGGGATGGTAGATAAAGAGGCATTATCTGAAGAAGATGCTGCAAAACTAATTCAAAACAATCTTATTTCGAAAACAGAAAATGGGTACATATTAAGTTTTGCATGTTTTTCGGAAGAACAGTATGAAAAATTTATCTCTTTATTCGATACAGAAGATGAGTATCTTGATAATCTGCTTTCAGACTGGATTGTTACTGTAAGTAAAAACTTTGCAAAATTTGTTCCTGCACGCCTTGATGACCAAATAAATCAATGGGTTTCTGGATATCTTTTTCACATTGTAGGATACGTGGTAGATGAGCTTATTCGACGTGGCACATTAAGAAAACCTGATTTGGACAAGCCACTAACTGACGGCGTATTTTATGTGGCTGGAAAGTATATTAATCCTTAATTATTGACAGCGATGGTTACACTCTGCTAGCAGTGCGTCGTTATCAGTGCTTAAATCGATTTACGTGTGACTAAGTGTGTCAAAATTGTAGTCAAAATGAAAATATAGTCCAGGAGGAGCAGTTCCCCTGGAAAGTATAGGACACTTATTAGAGTTGAAAACTCTGGTAGGTGTCCTTTTTATTTAGAATTGCATTCTGTTATGGAACATTAGGTGAAGAAATTGAATTTTTCCAAGAGAAGTAAGGGTAGCAATAATTTTATTTGATACTGTTCAGTGATTTGGCAAATCCAGTAATTATGGTATTATAAATCGTTCCAGTTTGGTAATTGGGAATCATTTTTGATAGCTTCATTAACCAAGCTGTAGTAACGAATCTTTTTCTGCAGATGTGTAAGTCCTGCTTCTAAATCCTTCATGGTTTCTAAAGTTTTTTCTTCCTGAGTTTTCATCATGTCTAATATTTTCTCAGAATTGGCTACCATATCTTTTTCATATGTGAAAAAAGCTTTTATTTTATCTAAAGGAAAAAGAGCTTTTTTAAAGCATTCTATGGCATTCAAGCGATCTACATGTGATTCGTTGTAGACTCTACGATATGAATTTACATGCTCTACATTTTCAAGTAGCCCAATTTTTTCATAATAACGTATTGTCGATGTTGGTAAATAAAACATTTTTGAAAGTTCAGTAATTGTATAGGACATAATTCCTCCAAAAAAAGCTTGAATTAAAGTTAACTTAAAGTTGTATGATATACTTATTATACTAAAAACTAGGGAGGTTCACCATGGAAAATTTTGATTTTTATTCAGCTACATTTTTTGCATTTGGCAAGGATCGCGAGAGAGATTGTGGGGAGTTGGTAAAGAGATTTGGTGGTAGCAAGGTATTGATTCATTACGGTGGTGGCTCTGTAGTACGATCTGGATTACTTGATAGAGTAAAGGAGTCTCTTAAGAAGACTGACATTGAATTTATTGAGCTCGGTGGTGTTATGCCTAATCCAAGAAGTGGTCTTGTTTATGAAGGAATTGAACTTTGTAAAAAAGAGAAAGTCAATTTTATTCTTGCAGTTGGTGGCGGAAGCACAATAGATTCTTCTAAGGCAATTGCTGCTGGTGTAGTATATAACGGAGATTTCTGGGATTTTTATCAGGGGAAAAGAATCGAAGAAGCACTTCCTGTAGGTACAATCCTTACAATTGCAGCTGCAGGTTCTGAAGGTTCGCCTGATTCAGTTATCACCAATGAGGATGGAATGATTAAGAGAGGTGCGTCTGGAGATGCAATCCGTCCTAAGTTTTCTATCTTAAATCCTGCTCTTACAGAAACTCTTCCTGCATACCAGACAGCGTGTGGTATTACAGATATCGTTGCACATTTATATGAGCGTTACCTTACAAACTCTAAAGATGTTGAAGTTACAGATCGCATGATTGAGTCACTCATCCTTACCATGAAGGCAGAGGCTCCTAAGGTTATGGCTAATCTTGAAGATTATGAAGCTAGAGCAAACATTATGTGGGCTGGAATGGTTGCTCATAATAATATTGTTGGCGTTGGCCGTTCTCAGGACTGGACCAGCCATCAGATAGAACACGAATTATCTGCATTGTATGATTGTGCTCATGGAGCAGGTCTTGCTGTAACAATGCCAGCTGTCTTTACTTATAATATGTCTCATGATGTTATGAGATTTGCACAGATTGCGGTTAGAGTATGGGGATGTCAGATGGATTTTGCTCATCCTGAAGTTACCGCTAAGGAAGGAATCGAGGCACTTAGAAGCTTCTTAATTTCTATTGGAATGCCTAAGAACTTTGAGGAACTTGGCGCAAAGGAAAAAGATATTGAGAAGCTAGCATACACCTGCTGTTACGGAAAAGGAAATGAAGGCGGAAAAATAGGTGGATTTGTGTCACTTGAGCAAAAGGATGTAGAAGCAATTTATAAATTGATGGTTTAGTGAAGGAAGGGAGCTATGGTGACGGTGAAGCAGAAACAAGATTCGGTGATGCCATTGCTCTTACCAACGTAAAACGTGAAGACTTAATTATTCAGTCAAAATGTGGTCTTAGGTTTGACAAACAGATATTTGACTGGAGAAAGTCAAATATTATTGAAAGTGTCGATGGAATTCTTAAGAGATTAAAAATGGAATTCCTAGATGTTCTGCTATTACACAGACCTGATTTGTTATATGACACACAACAGATTGCAGAAGCGTTTGATGAACTTGAAGCCGCAGGAAAGGTTCGCCATTTTGGTGTCAGCAATACGATGCCTATGCAGATTGAATTATTGAAGAAATATGTAAAACAACCTCTTAAGATTAACCAGTTGCAGCTTTCTTTAGAGCAGTCACAGTTGATCGATCAGGATTTATATATGAACAACAAAACGACAGATATGTCAATTATGCGTGATGGAGGTGCTCTTGATTACTGTCGTCTAAATGATATTACCATTCAGGCATGGTCTCCACTTCAGCATGGAATGTTTAAGGGTCTGTTTATCGATAACCCTGAATTTCCAGAGATGAACAAGGTTCTTGGAGAATTAGCTGATGAGTATGGTGTTACAAAAGCAGCTATCGCGATTGCATGGATTCTTAGACATCCAGCTAAGATGCAGGTAATTGCAGGAACTATGAATCCAGTACATCTTACCGAAATGGCAGAGGCGTGCAAAATCGATCTCACTCATGAAG
>DATERV010000069.1:0-14059 GCA_035271185.1 Lachnospiraceae bacterium
TTTCCGAAGATATTACGAGCTTTGATTGATAATGCATAGTATTTGTCAATAAATTTTGTAGATATTTTTTGTTTGTGGTTATTAATAAATTTATCAAAGAAAGAATTATTTGGAGGAATTATTATGGATAAATGTGAAATATTATTTAGGCTATCTAGTATTATGAATAAATTACAAGATGATGAGTCAAGAATTATTTTTGAGGCACGAATAAAATATTTATTTACAAGAAACGAGAATGATTATTACGAACTAATAGAGAATATAAGAAAAGAAAGCTATTGTAGTGAACTAGAAGAGTTTTTAAAAGATAATGAAGATAATCAAGGTATTATTATTTTTGGCGCTGGAATCGAAGGTATAAGAACTAAAAAACTTCTTGATAGTTGTAATAGACCAGCCAAATTATTTTGTGATGATAGTGTTGTTGGTAAGATAGAAGGATTAGATGTAATTAAGGAAGAACAATTGATTAAGGATTATAGGAATTGGGTTGTTATATTGTCAACTCGTTCAATTTTAGTAGATATATACAGTCAACTTTTACGTAGTGGTTATCCTAGAAAACGAATACTATTTCCAATGTATTATCATTTGGTAGCAAGTAATGGGATGCAATATTTTGATGTCTTACCTCCACTCGAAAATGAAGTTTTTATAGATGCTGGATCCTATAACGGCGATACTATTAGAGAGTTCATAAAATGGACAACAGGATCATATAAAAGAATCTATGCATTTGAAGCTAATAATGAAATGTTTGATGTTATTAATAAATACATAGAAAGTGAAAATGTAAAAAACATTATTTTTACACCAAAGGCTACATGGAGTAAAAAGGATAAATTAAATTTTGTTAAAGATGCTACGGCTTCACGAATTGGAATAGAAGGAGGAGATAGTGTAGAAGCAATAGACATTGATAGTGTTGTAGGTGATGATAAGGTTACATATATAAAAATGGATGTAGAAGGAAGCGAATTACAATCATTAATAGGTGCGCAGAATGTAATAAGAAAATATAAACCAAGGTTAGCAATAAGTGTTTATCATAGACCAGATGATATAGTAGAAATTGCAGAGTACATTTTGGCATTAAATCCTGACTATAAATTATTATTAAGACAATATAATTCAAATTTTTGGGAAACAATATTGTATGCTTTTTGATTAGTAAATAGGCTAGCACTTATTTACTCGTGTCACGATTTTCAATCCTTTCATGGATTAAATCAATTGTCTGAGCAGACTTATCAAAACAGGACAGAGGCACTTCAAATTAAATAATGTAGTTCAATGTGTTAATATTATTGAGTGATGTTTTAAAAAAATTTCGTATCTACATTCAAGCACTGCTTGACGCTTATTGGATATCAAATGAATATTCTTGTGCGATGAAACCGCAGTTCCGGAAAATCGGGAACCGATAGTCCGGAACATGGGCACCACCTAGTGCGAGTTCTACTCGCATAAGCTTTTGTCTAAACCATATAACTCACGCATTGAAACATCTTTTGATGAGTCAATGCTTTGGATGTTAATTATATATGCATCATGTACAATACGATCCAGAATTGCATCAGCCAATGGACTAGAATCCCCTCCAAGCTGATCGTACCATCCATCTTTCTGATACTGTGAACAAAAGATAGTAGAAGATTTTTTACGTCTTCTATGAAGCAGTTCAAAAATATCTTTCTGTTCGTTATCATTTGGCTTCAGAAGAAGCCACTCATCTATGATGAGAAGAAGTGGGTTGGCGTATTTTGTCATGACCTTCTTATATGTACCTTCATTTCTGGACATTTCCAGATCAATAAGCAGATCAGGAAGGCGCACATACTTTGTATTGTAATACTGCTTGCAAGCCTCAATGCCAAAGGCACAGGACATGTAAGTCTTACCACTGCCTGTTGCACCGGTTATAAATAGATTCCGGTGTTCAGATATATATTCGCAAGTTGCCAGTCTGTTAATCAGATCTCTGTTGAGCTTGCGCCCTGAAGTATAATCGATATCCATGATACTTGCTTCCGACTGATCAAATTCAGCATTATGAATTAATCTCTTAAGTCGGTTGTTTTTACGGCTGCTGTATTCGATATCTATCAGCATTCCGAAACGATCCTCGAAAGGAACTTCTTTCATTTTAGAATCATTCAGCTGATTGCGAAATGCATCTGCCATTGCAGAAAGACGCATTTCAATTAATTTATCAATCGTACTTTGATTTGTCATAAGTGGTTACCTCCTGTAATAGTCGGCACCTCTTGTGATGCCGTATTTATTCTGTGTGGTTGGTTTTGATATTTCTTCTTCAACAGTTTTGTCCTGCCCAGCAGTAAGTATGTTTTTAATACTTTTGTAGCTTGGTGATGCTGTATAAGTGAGAGCCTTTTCACAGGCAGCTTCTAAGCGTTCTACTGAGTATTTGTCAGCCAGCTTTAGAAGTCCCATACAGCCTTTATAGGTCTGTTGTTCCACACGTTTGGAGGTAAGGATTGCATCCACTACCAGGTACGTATTATTACCAATCCGTTCTGCCCATTTGCGGAAACGGTCGCCGTTCCATTCCAGATATTTCTGGTGGTCTTCCGGCATGTGTTCAAGGATTGTGTCGTATTGACCTTTCCTTCCGCAGAGTCTCTTGTGTGAGGCAATGCGGTTATGATTGTAAAAAATCTCAATCGTAGTATCTGTTACCCTGACATCCACCTTGCGTTTAATTTACTCATAAGGAACTGAGTATAGCATTCCATCGATGGATATGTGATAATTGAACTGAACGGTGGCTTGTTTCCAATCCGCCAGTTCGAAAGAGGTAGCAGGTAGGGGAGCCAGCAATGGCAGTTCTTCGTCGCGGAAGAGATCCCATCGGCTGCCTTCTTTCTTTTGAAAGAGCCTTTTATTGAATTCTTCCAGTTTGTGATGGATTGACCGATTTAATTCGGAAAGTGAGAAGAACTGTTCATCTCGTAGTGTTGCAATAATCCAGGTAGAAATATTTCCTACGGTACCTTCAGCATTGGGCTTGTCCTTCGGGGCACGGACTCTGGCTGGAATAATGGCAGTGTTATAATGCTCTGCCATTTCCAGGTATACAGCGTTGATTCGTTGGTCGTTCCAGTTATTATTATGTATAACTGCAGTCTTGCAGTTATCTGGAACAAGAATCTTTGCTACACCACCAAAGAAATCGTACATGTGAACATGAGCGCGAATCCATGCTGACTGCTTTTCATCAATAAATGCTTCTACATAAGCGTATTGACTGTAAGTCATTACGCCAACAAAAACATAGGCATTAATGATTTCACCAGTATCAGGATCAATGATGTGAGCCGGATCTCCAGCCCAATCAACTTCGACCTGTTCACCCGGTTTACGATTGATGTGCATGGTTGCACGGTGTTTCTGCTCATCCTGCTGGATGTAATAGCAGAACTGAGAATACATCAAAGGTTTGTCACCATTAAGACGGCAGTCCTCCATGTATTCGGTCCACAGGAGCTTTTTACTTACGCCATTACGTAATAGTTCCTTGCGGATGTAAGCATAGTTAGGCATTCGTTTTTTGAATGCTTCCGTATTTTTTCCCTTTTCCGGAAATAGAATTCCGGCAAGGACTTCATCGGTGATTATTTCACAGTGGAAGCTCTGGAGCGGAACCCTGTTCCGCTCCAGTAGATTTTCTTAGCGAACCAGCGGTTCGCCTCTTAGCTCCACCTGATTAGTTATTGAATCTTGTTTTTGGAACAGTATTCTCGCATATTCATGATTCCGGTTTCTATCCAGTAAGCTGAATAGGCATATCTATCAACGATTGCTTCTGCCTGAATACCTTCACCCATACGTTTTATCCAATCATCTTTTCTGTACTGAGTACAAAAGATGGTGGAGGTTGTATCTGATCGTCTTTCCATTAGTTCAAAGAGGAAGTACAGCTCGCTGTCGGAAACATCAGAGACAAGCCATTCGTCAATAATAAGCAGAGGAATTTTTCCGTACCGTGCAAGCAGCTTTTTCTGCTGACCCTGAACAAGAGATGCATCACCATACTCCATTAATAGATCTGGAAATCGTATATATCTGGTTTTTGTTTGTCTGAGACAGGCTTGCTTTCCCAATACACAGCTAAGAAAAGTTTTACCAGAACCAGTAGGTCCCTGAAGGATGATGCTTTGATGATGGTCTATGTACTGACAAATAAAAAGCTCGTTTAAAAGATTTCTATTCAACTGCCTGCCATCATAATAAATGTTATGGATATCAGCTTGTGGAAAACGGAGCTTTGCTGATTTAATTAGTCGCTGGATTTTGCCGTTATACTTTTCCTGATATACATAATCAGTAAGACGTTGCATCAGTTCATCAAAAGATAATGATACTGTAGCAGGTTCTGATTGCTGGAACTTAAGTGCAGTGATAATTTCTGACATATTTAATTCCCGTAACTTACGTTTGGTCTCATCGTTAATCATTGTAACCACCTCCGTAATAATCGCTTCCACGAAGATATCCCATCTTGCGTGTTCCTTTCGATTTATTAGTCTTGCTTTCAAGATATAATACATCTTGATTGGCGGCTAAAATAGAATTAAGATGGTGGTAACGGGGCTTTTTAATTCCATTTGTAATGGCAAATTCACAGGCAGCTTCCAGGCGTGCTTCAGAATACTTATTGCTTAAACGCAGAACAGCCAGAGCAGGATTATAGCCCTGTTCTTTTATGCTCACAGATTCAAAGATACGTTCCACTGTTTCAGTAGTATATTTTCCAATGGAGTCTGCCCAGTTTTTAATTCTGATATCGTCCCATGGACTGAACTTGAACTTGTCCGGCATATCCTCCGCATGAGTGGCGTACTGATTTTTACGACCGGCAGGAAACCTGTTATGTGTGGTCAACCTATTTTCACCGCTGTAAATTTCCACCGTAGTATCGGTAACCCTTAGATCGACCTTCTTATGTGCATACTGATAAGGACAGGAATAGCGATTGTATTCGAAGACAACATGATAATCAATATTTACCTTGCGTCCGTAAACCCATGTGGCGATTTCATACGGTATTGCAGGAATGGAATGCAGTGTTGGTTTTTCATCAAGGTAAGAATCATATCGGCTGCCATCTCTTTTTTGAAAGTTTTCATGATTGAATTCATATAGTTTCTTGGCAACAGCAGTTTTAAGGTTGGGGAAAGAATAGAACATCTCATTTCGCAGCTTTGCAATGATGGCAGTAGCAATCTTTCCGACTGTCCCTTCTACAGATGCTTTCTGCTTGGGCTTACGAACTCCTGCAGGCATAATAGCGGTCATGTAATGTTCTCCTAATGCCTCATAATCGGCTGTAAGAATGACTTCACCATCTTTTGGATGAGATACCACACCGGTTTTTAGATTATCGCAAATAAGTCTTGTGGTAACTCCTTCAAAGTATTCATACATCCTGATATGGCAACGGATAAACGTATCCATTTTCATATCAATGGTTGGTTCCACATAAGAATACTGGCTATAAGGCAGTGTTCCGACAAACAGATAAACGGTCACGACTTCTCCGGTGGATGTATCCACGTAGCTCATTGTAGGACCAGACCAGTCTACTTCGGTTACGATACCCGGTTTGTGTTCCAGGTGATTTGTGAGCTTATTAACGACAGTGTAATCAGCATATCCATTACAGAACTTTGTATATCCCATCGGAATCTTGTCAGAAGATTTACATCTATCCTGATATTCCTGCCAGAGAAGCTTTAGTGTAACTCCGACTCGTTTTAATTCCTGATGTACATACTCGTAATCAGTTTGTTCATAAAGTTGTTCTACCGAAAATTTATCAGGATAGAACATACGATAGACTGTCTCTTCTGGGAGAGACCTGACATCCTTATAGGTGATGCCTTTCTCGTCAGAGATGTGCATTACATCACTGACAGAGTGTTTTGCAATGTGCCGTGTTGCTGCTATCACATTTCGCGACAATCCAGCGGCACGAAGCTCTAAGATGAGCTTCACATTGATTTTATTGGCCATAATTATTGGCCTCCCTTCTGTAAAATATGAGGATTCCCTCATATATATTTTACAAAAGGTTATTTATAAAGTGGAGCTATTTCGTGAATAAAGATTCGAGTGGATCCATTCTACGTACAGGTGGAGCTATAAAGCGTACTGGTGGCTCCGCTGGTGCGAAATATTCAATCGGTCTGGTTGTTGTCAAGAGGCCAAGATATGGTTTTCTCTTTGGCTTTCTTAAGAACACTGTTGACCGTCTTTTTAGAGACGCTACAGCTATCTGCAATCGTCTGTTGACTGAGATTGAGACTATTGAGTCTCAGAATCTCGCGATACTTGGTCATAAAAGTGACCTCCTATAATGAATTTACACCGGATTGGTGCATGATTTCATTATAAGACTTTTATATTTAAATGGTTTCCTACACCGGATTGTAGGTTTCCTTTAAATCGGAATAACGGTTTCCATAGTACGGACAGGTGGTGTAATCAGCCCCGGAATACTCAGTTCTTCGCCTTCTATGTCCAAAGTTACAAGGCCTTGATCCAGTTTGCCTTGTAGCATTGATACTTCATCATCACCCCAACCATAATACAAAAGTGCAAACCGCCTTGCTTCTTCTGGTGCCATCCCTTTCATATGCTTGCGGATGTATTCGTTATCACGCCATTCTGTCAGGAACTCCACAGGAACCTGTCCATCATAAAAAGCACCCGACATGTTTTCATATACGCTATGTCGATCATTTACCCATTCTCGCAGGAACAGATGGTGCATGTTAAACCGCAACGTGGAGCTACTAACGGAGCAGGTTTCTATTGCCAACCAGAAGCGTTTTGGACGTTCCTCTGAAAAATTAGAACTGGACGGACAGCTTTCCCTCAAAGACTGTTTTAATGAGGTGGAAGTGACCGCCGATGGTGTGGCCATCATTTCAGAACCGGAAATGGAGGAAGTATGCCCTCATCCTTATAAAAGCCATAAACAAAAAAGGAAAAGAGACAATGATCTTCAGGGCTTTGAGACAATCCCTATTCCATATGAACTATCCGAAAGCCAGCTTACCGAAATTTTCGGGAAATATGGTTGGAAACATCTTCAAAATGAGGTCTATAAACGCCTTACTTTTCATCCGGCCACATTTAAAGTTGAGGAACATCATGTGGTCGTTTACACCGGTAAGGATAACCAGACTATAGTTAGAGCAGACCGCCCTTTTGACTTACTCCGTAACAGCATCGTGACTCCATCGCTGGAAGCTGCTGTCATGAATGCCAAATATGTGAATGCCATTCCTTTGTATCGCATGGAGCAGGAATTCACCCGCAATGATGTCCATATCTCGCGTCAGGTCATGGCAAACTGAACCATTCTGTGCGCAGAGCGGTATCTATCACTGCTATGGGATTATCTCCATGCTCAACTCTATAAATGTCCCGTAATACAGGCAGACGAACCGCCGATAGATGTATAAACATTACTTTTTTTAACTGAGTTTATAGAGTATTACATATTTCATACAACACCTCAACAATTTCATGCATCCTACTAGTCTGTTTTGAATCTAACATCTCAAGCACACTAACTATCTTCTCTGCATGATACTTTTCTTGTTCTTCGCCATACATTATATAGTCACAACTAACCGATAGTGATCTAGCCAAACGGCTCAAAGTATCTGCTGAAAACCCTTTTCTCCCAACTTCAATCTCATAAAGAAATTTAGAAGAAATTTTAACTTTTTCGGCTAATCCTTCTCTTGAATAATGTTGAACTTCTCGTAACTCCCTAATTCTAATTCCAATCTGTAAATATGACATATAACTCCCCCATATACCCAAATTATACACCTTTTTACAATTTTTTCAATATTTAACCGATAAAATTCATACATTATTAAGTTTCTACTTTACTTGACTGCAAGAACCGTTAAGTCACATTTTCATATCAGAAGCGAAAAATTGGATTGAAACCGTCAAAGATATACTTGCTTAAAAGACAGTACATTAATAACGATAGTACGTTATAAACACATGAAGAAAAAAGAAATAGGTTAAGGAACAATATATTCTGGGGAATAATAATTGCTTTTTTATTTAGTCTTTTTACTTCATTTATAACAAAATAAAATTTAAGTGCTACTT
Source organism: Lachnospiraceae bacterium (assembly GCA_035271185.1). GTDB lineage: Bacteria > Bacillota > Clostridia > Lachnospirales > Lachnospiraceae > Acetatifactor. Next base: position 8,167 of record DATERV010000069.1, read on the forward strand.
GTAATTTAATCATTGAGAATTGTTGAAGAAGAGATTTACGCAAAAAGAAAGACCGTGAGATACGGTATTTGTGACTTGACAGTTGAAACAATAGCGAACTAATACGCGGCAAGTTTATTGGACGATGCGGTAAAAGAAGGTAGTAAATATAATTCAGGATTAGGGTTTGTGTTGGAGATACAAAAATCTATTCTAAAAATGTGATATGGAAAATATATTAGAAGGGGTATTCTATATTATAGCAATAATAAAACCTTAAGAATGTTCCAAGGATGTGATAAAATATATCGAAACAAACATGCGTTCGATTTATAATAAACTTATCGCTACCAAGGAACCCTTGGAAAAGGTTACTATATATTTGCTAAACAGCCCCCGAATATTTCAATGGAGGTGTTAAAGAGTGGAGTTGACAGAGGAGGAAATACACATAAATTGTTCGTATTGTTCCAATAAAAGGTTACTTGATTGTGGAGAATCGGCAGAAGGTATTATCAAAATCAAATGTCCTTGTTGTAAAGTAGTATCCGTAATTAATTTAAAACATGTAACAGAAAAACAAAGAATAGAAGAATTGCAGCATACCAAAAAGCAGCTGAAAATTATATGAAATAAAACTGAGCCACGCATCCGCATAGAGGTTTGACAAGATTAAATCCGTTATAGGGCAAGTTAAAAATGCATCCTATAGCTATGAGAAGCAAAATGCCAGAGTAAGAAGTTAGTTAAATACTAACTCTTATTCTGGCATTTTTTTGTTTTTAGCTATATAAAAAAAGCTGATTTACAAAAAATCCGTCATATTATCGATGAAATTATTTTGAGATAAAAACAAATAAAGATGTAGCGGAAAGGAAGGAGGTGATCCAGTGGCAGATAATAAGAATTTTCAAATAGGTGAAAGAATACGTGAATGCAGAAAACTAAAAAGTATGTCCCAGTCGGAATTGGCGGAAGCAATCGGGGTATCAGACAATACCATATCCAATATGGAAACGGGCAACAACAATGTAAAACTTAAAAATATTGAAAAAGTAGCTGATTTTTTTAAAGTGTCACTGGATTATCTCGTAAAAGGTGTTGGACAAGCTCCTTCAGATGATGATTTTCTTAATCGTTATAATAAATTATTGCAGGCAGATAAGAAAAAAATGATTGAATTTATGAATATATTTTTCCCGGAAACAGCTTGATTTTACAAATTCCTAATGCATTGGGTGAAAAGTGCGTAATATCCAAATGCGTTTTGTGGGATTTGGTAGTTGAATATTCTATCATAAGTACAGGTTAAGAAATACAAACCGCTGTACTTTGAAAACTGAATATTCAACACAGGAGCCTCATTAAGCAAACGGGAAGAAAACGAAGGGAGCTGAGGGAGGTGTGGATATTATCCACGGAAGAGACTAAGGACACAATTTCAATTTACATAATTGTGGTCGAATGCAAAAGCTATCCAATAAGGAGTTAAGCCAGAATGTTCCTGCCGAAAGGCATACGTAATGTAGTAAGGAACGAGCGAGCCATTCACAAGACAAATGGAGTGATTTCTATTATAAAACTAAGGTCAAGACTGATATGTACGGGTGCTGCTGGCAAACAGTTCCTACGGGCAAAGGCTTATAACCGGCAAGCTGAATAATCAGCGTGTGCAATGTTTTCTAATCAAAGATACTTACTGTGTTCCCAGACATGTGGGTGAGGAGGGAAGTGGTGAAAGCTGCTTCGGTACATGTCATTTTGCTTTTTGAAATAAGAGTCTTGGTAGCAAGGATCTTATTTGAGAAAGCAACGCCGGCAAATTTCTCTATATAAACGATGGATAGAGCATCAATATATATTAGAAGCAAAGGAACAGAATCAACTGGAAAGTTGATTTTGACACAACTGGTAGATATGACAGCTGGAACAGGAATTCATGAAGTAGAAGGAGATCTTGTTGTTGAGTTTAGGGGTAATGCAGAAGGCGATTATCTCAAAAATATTTTAGAGGCAGTAAAATCAGGGAAAAGCAATATTATTATTGTAGACAAACTTGAAAGCTTCTTCAATAACACAGATGAAGCAAGAAAATTTGCATCGCAATTGATGAATCTTGGAGTATGTATTTTTGTCAGAAAGAATGATGATTTGGTGTTATACCAGGATAAAGAAAATTATTGCTGTGTTATTCAGGAATTAGCGAGTAAATGGTATTAATATGGCTGCTAACTATTCAATTGTGATTATGGGTAGTGAAACAGTCATTTTTGACGCTTATGGGAACAAAGTGATTAGCTGTCCGACGGAAAAAGAGGCAGTTGAGTATATCAATGAAATAGAAGAAGGAGATAAGAAAATGAATAAGATTCGTGTAATTATTTATTTGTGCGAAAGTGAAGATAGTGATTTAGACAGCAAGCTACAGAATGATTTGATAAAGTGGTCAAAGCTACAGGGGTATGAAATTGTTGCTATTATATCAGAATATACTGGAGGCACGGGAATTGCTAAGAAAGGTTATACCACATGCTTAGATATGATAGATGATTGTGAGGCTGAAGGCATCGTTGCATTATCGGAAGCAATGATTTCAGATGAAGCAGAAATTATAAAAGATTTTGTTACTATGATTGGCTGCTATGGCGGTTTTGTAAGATTTGCATTGGAAGGAAAAGCTGAGGGTATTGATGTATCAGCTTTAGACGATAGCGATGAGGATATCTTCGAAAATCGTTGTACAATTACACTACTATAAAGAAATATGCATTAGTTGGTCAGCTGGTGAAAACTAGCTGACCAGATTGGAGGAAAAATGAAGATTAGAGAATTTGTTGAAGACTATCCTGAAATAACTAAACCAGCAAGAAATAGCAATGTCTTCCGTAACGGTGATGGGAACGGAAACAATTACAATAAAGCGCCAAATACAATTGAAAGAGCATTAGCTATGGAACCTGTTAAAAAAGGTGATATTGTACTAATTAATATGGGAGATGACATAGAACATTGTAAAATGGTTGGTTCTCGTCCTGCTATTGTATGTGGGCGTTTCATTCCAGACTGTCCTGTGATTCTTGTGATTCCGATGACACAATCATTTAGACAGATTGACAGGCCAGAACATATCTTTATAGATAAGAATGACTGTGAAAATTTGAGAGAATCAGGAATGGCAATGTGTGAACAATTGTGCAGTGCAGATCGTACGCAGGTTATTAAGAAAATTGCAGCTATTACAGACAAAAGATTGATAGAAAAACTTAATATAGCACTTATTTATCAGCTTGAATTGCGGGATGTTAGGAGTGAGTAAATGGTAAAAGAATTAGAATTAGCAAAGAAATTAGCTGTTCTTGGAAAGCTTTATTGTATGGCATTACTCAGTGAAGAAGAGTACACAGCAGTGAAAAAGAGAATTATGAGAGAATACAACATAGTTAGTTTTATGAATACATAACATATTAGAATGCCGGTGAAAAAAATTTCATCGGCATTTTCACATGTTCGTTCATATTTAACTTTTGGATTATAGTAAAGTCAGAAACAAACATGAAAGGTTTCTGATTTTACCATACTTCAAGAGAGGAGGAGGTCAATATGGCAGAAGTTGAAGTAATTAAAGCAAGTGAAGGTACAGTATGCAGGCGTAGAGATACTATTGGAAAAGGATTGACACTGGAAAGACAGAGGGTGGCAGCCTATGTGAGAGTAAGTACCGATGGAGAGGAACAGTTACAGAGTTTTCAGTCTCAGATGGAATACTATACAGATAAAATATCCAAGAACAAGGATTGGGCATTTGTTGGTATCTATTCAGATGAAGCAATAACTGGAACGAAGACATCAAAAAGAGATGGTTTCTTAAATATGATTAATGACTGTATGAACGGCTTAGTAGATGTTGTCCTAACAAAATCTATTTCTAGATTTTCACGTAATCTTGTTGATACGTTACAGTATGTGCGTATGCTAAAAGAGAAGAATGTAGCGATTATTTTCGAGAAAGAGAACATTAATACTCTTTCGATGGAAAGTGAAATGGCTTTGGCACTATTAAGTACGTTGGCACAGAATGAAGTTGAATCTTTATCAGCCAATACAAAAATGGGACTTAAGATGAAAATGAAACGCGGTGAATTATTAGGTTTTAATGGTTGTCTTGGATATGATTATCATCAAGAAGATAAGTCACTTAGCATGAACGAAGAGGAGGCTGAAATTGTTCGGTGGATTTTCAATCGTTATAATCAAGGATACGGTGCCTACACAATAGCGAAAGATTTGACCAGACTAGGTAAGAAAAACAAGAAAGGCATCGTTAAATGGACTGACAGCGGCATCAGAGGAATTATATCAAATGAGAAATACAAAGGAGATTTGCTTCTAGGCAAGACTTTTACAGTAGATCCACTTACTAAACGCAGGTTAGATAATATGGGTGAAGAAGATCAGTTTTATATTAAAAATCATCATGAAGCCATCGTATCTGAGGAAGAGTGGATTATGGCTCAAGAAATTCGTAAGAGCAGATATGGCAAGAATACAAGTATTATAGAAGGAACAAGGGAAAAGCAATCACGTAAATTTGCCTTTAGTAGCATGTGTGAATGTGCGTATTGCGGAACAAAATTTTCAAGAAGATCACATCATCAGGATACACAACATAAAAAGCCGGTTTGGGTATGTAGAACGGCTGCAAATAAGGGAAAAGCGAGTTGTCCTGATAGTAAAGCTATTGATGAATCTATTCTTGAAAATGCTTTCGTAGAATCCTTTCAGTTATTGGCGGATAATTTTGATGATATCTTAGAGTCAGTATTAGAATCTATTGAGATTGAGTTATCAAGTACAGATAATAGTGAAAGATTAAAACGTGTTGATAAGAGCCTGGCAACAGTGGAAGCCAAGCGAAAGAAATTGACTGACATGCTGCTTGATGATAAAATTTCAAAAGAGGCTTATGATGAAAGATTTGATGAATTTACACGGAAAATCAGTCAGACTAAGCAGGAGCAGCAGATTTTGATTGAAAATGAAGCTGCAAAGAAAGATGTTGGTAAGAGAATGAAAGAAATAAGGGCACGAATTTCTGAAGTTAAGATAATGGATAGATTTGATCGTGCTGTATTTGAAAGTATCGTAAAAAAAGTTATTATTGGTGAGGTGGGTGAAGATGGGAAATCTGATCCATACAAAATTACTTTTGTACTGAAAGGACTTGCAGATTTTTCAATATCAGATGCAAGGAAGCGATACAAGAATTTGCATAAGCAAATAAGCTAATAACAATTATTATTCAATAAGAAGAAAGGGCTGTTTAAAATGAGCACTCAAAACGACTTATTGGATGGTAATAATAGCAACCTAGAGCGTCTTTCTAATGAGGCACCAGAGCAATCTGATATGTGCCTAAATTGGCAGGACGACGTAGATAATAACTTCCCTAATTGTGAACCCGACGCACGTGGAAACCGTAGTTCTGTTGTCCCAACAAAAACCGAATGATAGGATTGCGGTTGATTTGGATTTAGAAGAGTTGGATGCAACATCAGCGGAGATGAAGGCTACTTATGCGGAGATTAAGGATTATGTGTTGAAAGAGCATGGGTTGAAGGTTTCTACGCTTTATATTTCACAGGTAAAAAGGAAATGTGGATTAGAGGTTGGAGAGAAGTACAATCTGGCGAAGACGGAGGGCGCAAGAGGTCCAGTGGACCTATGCTCTGCGCGGACCGAAGCGGTAGCGAAGACGGCGAAGCAACCGAATTGTCCCGAAGAAAAGGAAAAGGCGATAGTGGAAGCGTTGAAGCACTTTGGAATGGTTATCTAAAACCGGAGGTGGAATGGATGGAATATAATTTGTATTATTATGATTCGATTCTAGATGCAGTAGTTATGAAGGATAAAGCTG
>DATERV010000070.1:0-3767 GCA_035271185.1 Lachnospiraceae bacterium
TGTCACTGCATCCGACAAAAACGAGAACTATTGTGGCGAGCACTACAAGCAAAAGAGCAATATTCTTGTATATATTTTTCATACAAACCGCCTATAAAGAGACTCGGAGGCCAACCTGACATCCGTACATGATTCCAAAATCCTCTTTTTCAAAGAAAAGCACTCCAAATGGAGCGATAAAGAGCTTGTACCTTTCATTCAGTGCATAGGTAAGATAGAGGGCAAGACGAACCTGCTGGTCTATGAACATATCAGGTTCATATATTCCGTCGTTATCAAAATCCACCTCAAGCAGATGGAATATGAAGCCATATCCAACTTCAGGGATCAGAGCCATCTTTTTGGAAAGGGGGATCGAATAGCCGATCCCCATAGACAAGGCTAAAGCCTGTTGCGACTTGACCGAATCACTTTTTGGCGGACCTTTACTGAAGGTGAGTCCTGTATACCCAAGAAATTTTCCCAAAGGAATATTTGCCTGAATCCCGACACCGGCAAGGTATGAATAACATTTACTACTGAAGCCTGTAGGGATCAGACCATAGGCCTTCACATCAAAGGATTCTATAAGAGATGGCTTATCGTCTTGTTTTGGTGGAAGGAACGAACCGCTCTGTTTTAGGTTGTCGTATTGATCTGCATAGGCTTGGCCCCATTCATCCTTGTCATTCATTTGCTGGACAAACAAAAGCTCCTTCTCACTGTCAAACAGCTCAATGACCAAAGGTGCACCGGAGGTGTCTGCAGTCTGCCAAAGCTTGTCTGATTCCGCTCCGTCTTGATATTTTACCATCTGTACCGGGTCACTGGCCGGCTGGATGCGGAACCAGATATCATCATTTGATGGATTGGATACAAGCGGCCAGTCATTCTTTTCTTTGTCATACCGGTATACATAGAGTCGGCCCCACGCATCTTCCATTTGAGTCTGCTGGACAAACAGGAACTCTTTCACATTTTCAGATTGCTCCACCGACAAAGGAGAGCCGGAAATGTCTGCAGTCTGCCAAGTCTTGTTTGGTTCCGCTCCGTACTGATATCTGAATAGCTGAGCAAAATCACTTGTGGGTTTAAGGCTAAATTCCAGAAGATTTTTTGGCGGGAATGATGCAAGCGACCAGCATTTTTTTAGATAATCATACTGGTAAGCATAGGTTTGGCTCCATTCGTCTTGTCCGTAGGTCTGCTGGATAAATAGGAACTCCCTTGCATTGTCAGACTGTTCAATTACCAAGGAAGGACCCGATGTGCCTACAATCTGCCAAGCCTTGTCTGGTTCTGTCCCATATTGATATCTGAACATCTGCACCAAATCATTGAGGGATTTAATATAGAACTTGAGAGGATGTTTTGGTGAAAAAGGAACAAGAGACCAGATTTGATCTTTCTTTTCATACTGGTATACATAGAGCGGTCCCCATGCATTCTCGGTTTCAGCTTGTTGGACAAACAGAAATTCTGTTTCACTATCAAAATCTTCCAAAACCAGGGGATAGCCAGGACTTGGTGCACTCTTCCAAGTGTTCTCTGGCAGGATGCCAGTCTGATAGCGAATTTCTTGGATTGTTTCCAATTCCGTTCTAATCTGTATGTTTACTGGATTTATAGATGCAAATACAGACGAAATAGATACTACAAGCAACAACCCGATGCACAACAAGGAACTAACTCTTTTAGTCATCACACCCACCTAATTAATATAGCCAGAACTTATTCGTATCTTGAAATTTTAAAGTGATAAAAATCTGAGCCTATATATATAAAGTCGCATGGCATAAGCTATGGACTAGGATTAATTGAGTAGTATTTGATGTGCTTGATAAGAGTGTATATTTTTTTTATAACCTATTCCCAGAGACTATAAAAAACCCTATAAAACGTCCTTCACCTAGTCTATTGGCCATGGTTAGTAAAGTCAAGAAATATAGACATAGAATGTTAGTAATCGAGTTTTGGCTGTGTAGTTTTTTTATTACATAAACTAAAAACTGTAAGGGAGACCCTCAGATGCCTATTTATCTATTTCTTCAGATTAATAATAGGAATATAATCCTTAATGGTATAGATTATTATGATTTAGGTAACAAAAACTGCATTTAAAGCTTGCTTAAGCATATTTGAGAAGAAAATGTACAAAAAAACAATATAAATCGCTAAAGTTTATTAGGCTTAAAGTATACATAGTCAGCCTTTAAGTACATCAATACTGACAGTACAAGTCAATCATACAAATTAATTTTTTGAATCTATATTTTCTTACGTGGATATAGAATTTTATAATTTTTTAACAAACCCGTAAATAATTTAGCGACTCATGTTGCATAAGTATGAATATATCTAGAAACTAATTGCCCCAAGGGCCGATGTTTTTGACAAAGAAGAAGTGGCTTTGATAGGGATTGTAAATTCTACAGTCTGATAGAAAAAAATGGATAGAGATAAAACGGGGATAAGGAGTTGGTCATGGCGACCAAATACTTATCCCCAACGGCATTCATTCAAAGAGGTTAGAAATACCTTACTGGACGGACTATCAGCATCCCCTCTTTTCTATCCACATAGTCAGCGGGTTGGATGAAATTTCTTGATACTGCATGTATATCTGCAGGCCATCCTTGACTATTACCCCATGATTCAGTTGATTCTGTAGAACTCCAGTAGCTGCCTGAAGAGAATCCTCCAATGGCATCCTTGTTTGAATACATCACAGCCAGCTCATCCCTTGATGGAAGGAACCAGTCAGTATACCCCCCGCCCCTATAGGAGCGAGCCAAGCCTGCAGCATAGCTGGTACTGGTTCCCCCAAATGTAGTGATGATCATATTAGTATTCGCGAGGCCGGTACCTAATTTTTCATTTGCAACATTATTTACTCCAACAATACCATAGCTCCCATTGTACCAACGTATGCTCCCCATATCAGTTGTAGCTGTTATCAAGCCATGGGTTTCTCCGTTTACATAACCTGGATCTCTTGGTTGATAGAGATAAGCGATGGTACCTCCGCCATAGAGCTCACCGATGGCTAAGCTCTGAACAACTGTTATGGCATCACTGGTTTTCGAACCCGTATAATTTGTCCCACCCGAGCTTACAACAACAGATATTCTAGTATCCTTATCTGCTGGTACCACTGTATATGTTTTGCTTGTGGCTGCAGCTATTGGAGAACCATTCCTTAACCATTGGTAGTAAAGATCGCCCATATTTGTAAGGCTCGAAGTATTCGCTGTCAAAACCATGCCAACATTCGCTATCCCTGTAATGGATACAGTACCACCTAGGGCGACCTTGTTGATCGTAATGGTTGCCGTCTTGGAAGGGATCGCATTGTAGTTGGTTGTATTCCCACTGAATGAAGCGGTCACCTCATACGTTCCTGCACTGGTATTCCCGTTGTTGCTGTAGGAGACTGTCACCCCAGAAGGCAGTGATCCGGTTATCGAGAGCGGATGGGTATAACCGTCATAGGTTACTGTTTTGCCAGCAAAACCAATCCCACCCATATCGTACGTTGCCTTATTGATCGTTAGAATTCCCTTATCAGTTGTAATAAAGCTGTAGTTAGTGGCGCTTCCGCCCGTTATGGTGATGGGAGAAGTGCCCACACTGCTCAAAGCATTGGCAACTGAAGAGGCTGTCGGGGCCACATAGCCAGCGGCAGTGGATGTAGACTCTCCATTGACAAAGCCAGCCACAGAAACAATAAACGTAGGGTTAGCCTGGCCATATGTCTTGGAATAGTCACCTACGGTTGCAGTCAGGAC
>DATERV010000071.1:0-35972 GCA_035271185.1 Lachnospiraceae bacterium
GCCTAATAAGCTGGATTTCTTATCTGACATAGTTCTAAACGGAAAAGATGAGAAAAAAGCATACTGTAATAATCTCTATGGACTGGTTGAATACACCTTAAAGCCATATGAACTTACCATAAGTTATAAAAACCGCTTTGGCGAGCGAGTGGTTAAACAAACTGGGTATCGGGAGCTGTATGAAGTACTTTCCTATATGTCAAAGCAGCCATATTATTGTGGAGCTGATCAACGGGAACGATATGATGCCATGATGGAATGGGAAGATAAAGAAACCTTACAGCCAATCTATCAGAAATTCTTGTCCATTCAGGAAAGTATCAAACAGAATCGTGAGATACAGGGAAAGAGACAAGCTGAATTAGAAGTTGTAACAGAAATAGAAGCTAAAGCCGATAGTAAGCATAATTTTCATTATAATCTCTGGGAACTTCCAAAGGGTGGCGCAAAGACTAGATACAAATGGAATGTGGATGCAATTCAGACTTTGAAACAGATTGAAACGGAAGGCAGATTTGCAACACCACAGGAACAGAAGATACTTTCTAATTATGTGGGTTGGGGTGGACTAGCTCAGGCTTTTGATGAAAATAATGAGAGCTGGCATAAGGAGTATTTTGAACTGAGAGATTTATTAACAGATGAGGAATATGTTGCTGCTAGGGCTACGGTTAACAATGCATTTTATACCTCACCAGAGATTGCAAGCTGTATGAATCAGGCACTGGTGCAGTTCGGTTTTCGTGGTGGTAATATTTTAGAACCAAGTATGGGTATTGGTAACTTTTTTGGAAGTGTTCCAGTACCGATGCGACGAAGTAATCTATATGGTGTAGAGATTGATAGTATCTCTGGTAGAATCGCAAAGCAGTTATATCAGAAAGCTAATATCAGCATTACGGGATTTGAAAAGACCAACTATCCAGATAACTTCTTTGATGTGGTTGTGGGTAATGTGCCCTTTGGTGACTATAAGCTATTTGATCCAAAGTATAACAAGTACAATTTCCGCATCCATGATTACTTTATTGCCAAAGCGCTAGATCAAGTTAGACCTGGAGGTATGGTTGCAGTTATTACGACAAAGGGAACTCTAGATAAGAGTAATCCTGCCATAAGAAAATATATTGCAGAGAGGGCAGAACTGGTGGGAGCTATTCGTCTTCCAAACACAGCCTTTAAAGACAATGCTGGAACCGAGGTAACTGCTGATATCTTATTCCTTCAAAAGAGAGAAAGAAAGGTGGACATCGAGCCTGACTGGGTGCATTTGGGTTACACAGAGAACGGTATCGCAGTGAATTCTTATTTTGTAGAGCATCCAGAAATGATACTGGGGACGATGGAATATGATAGGCGAATATACGGACATGACAGCAGGTATACCGTCTGTGTCAATGATGATGAGAATTTCAATCTATATGAAGCCTTGAATAAGGCAATTCGAAATATCAAGACAGAAATGACAGACTTTGAACGGATTTCAGAGGAAGAAGAAAAAACAGATGTGATGATACCAGCCGATCCAGATGTAAGGAACTTCACCTACACATTTTTTGAAGGGAAGCTATATTTCCGAGAAAATTCACAGATGGTAAGACAGGAAGTTTCGAAAAATACGGAAGAACGCATTCGAAGCTTGCACGAGATCCGACAGGTAACAAGAGAGCTGATTGATATTCAGATGGAAGGATGTAGTGAGGAAGAACTGACTGGTAAGCAGAAGGAATTGAATGATAAGTATGATAAATATGTAGAACAATATGGCTATATTACTTCAAAAGCAAATAAGACAGCATTTCGGGACGATAATGATTATCCGCTATTATGTAGTCTTGAAGAAGTAAACGAGGATGGGGAAGTAAAAAAAGCAGATATGTTCTATAAGCAGACAATTAAAGCAAGGACTCTAATTGAAAGAGTTGAAACCGCTGTAGAGGCACTAAATGTATCAGTCAATGAGTATGGTATCGTGAATATACCTTATATGCTAAGCATTTATGAGCCGGATATTGAAGCAATGGCAGCAGAAAAGGAGGTAAGCCCAGAAGAATTCACTTTCTTCAAGGTTTTAGAGGTGGACTTGAAACGTGCAGCACTTGTAAAAGATTTAGAAGGTCTGATTTATTTGAATCCGGATAGCTATAACGAGAACAATCCAAATACAGGCTGGGAAACAGCGGATGAATATCTATCTGGGAATGTCAGAAGCAAACTTAGATTGGCAAGGGCCATACAGAAGGATAATCCGCAATTTGCTATTAATGTGGAGGCCTTAGAGAAGGTTCAACCTGTGGATATAGAAGCATCTGATATTGATGTGCGTATTGGCAGTACATGGATTGAGCCGCTTGACTATGAAGAGTTTATCTATGAACTACTTAGCACTCCAAGGCGAGCTAGAGCAGTCAGAAGTCAGTGGTATAGTTCTGGAATTCAGGTACATTTGAGTAAGTTGAGCATGGAATGGTTTATTGAGAACAAGTCCATGGATAAGCACTCAGTGGCAGCTACCAAGACCTATGGTACCAGCCGTATGGATGCTTATTCTATATTTGAGGATACTCTGAATCTGAAAACAGTTACGGTGCGAGACAGAGTAGAGGATGGAGATGGCAAATACCATTATGTTGTCAATAAGAATGAAACAATGCTAGCTAGAGAAAAGCAAAGTCAGATAAAAGAGAAGTTTAAAGAATGGCTTTTTTCAAACCCTGAAAGAAGACAAAAGTACGTAGAGTATTATAACGAGACCTTCAATAATATTCGCTTAAGAGAGTATGATGGCAGTCACTTGCAGTTCCCCGGTATGAACCCGGAGATTGAGTTAAAATCACATCAAAAGAATGCAGTGGCTAGAATTCTACTTGGTGGAAATACCTTATTGGCCCATTGCGTTGGAGCAGGAAAGTCATTTGAAATGATGGCAGCTTGTATGGAGCAGAAACGACTTGGACTTGCCAATAAGACTATATTGGTTGTGCCAAAGCCATTAATTGGTCAGACAGCAAGTGAATTTTTACGTCTTTATCCGTCAGCGAATATACTAGTGGCAACAGAGCGGGATTTTGAAAAGAGCCGCAGGAAGCAATTTGTTTCGAGAATAGCAACCGGTGATTATGATGGGATAATCATGTCCCATTCTCAATTTGAGAAGATTCCGATATCGGCAGAACGAAAAGAGCGAATGTTAAATCAACAGATTGATGAGATTGCTTATGCTATTGAGGAAACGAAGAATAAGAATGGCGAACGATGGACAGTTAAACAGATGGAGAGCCAGAAGAAAAAGCTAGAGGAACAGATAAAGAAACTGAGCGATGAAAGTAGGAAAGATGATCTGATTACCTTCGAAGAATTAGGTGTGGATTCTATCATGGTGGATGAAGCACACAACTTTAAGAACCTTGCCATCTTTTCAAAGATGAATAATGTTTCTGGAATCAGTTCTTCAGGAGCGCAAAAGTCCACCGATATGCAGTTAAAATGTCAGTATCTTAGTGAAATCAACAATGGAAGAGGCATTGTATTTGCAACGGGAACTCCAATTTCTAATACCATGTGTGAGATGTATGTCATGCAGTTGTATTTGCAGAAAGAAGCTTTGGAGGAAATGGACATTTATCATTTCGATTCCTGGGCAGCTAACTTTGGAGAAGTGACAACAGCATTGGAGCTTACTGTAGAAGGAAGCGGATTTCGTTTTAAGAGCAGATTTAATAAGTTTACAAACCTTCCAGAGCTGATGAATATATTTCGTGAAGTAGCTGATGTGCAGACTTTGGATATGCTTGATCTTGATGTACCAGATTTATGTGGAGGAAAGCCTATCATTGTAGAGTCAGAGCCTGATTGGTATGTGAAACAAGTGATGGAGGATTTTGTGGCGAGGGCGGAACGAATCCGAAACGGAGGTATTGATCCAAGTGAGGATAATTTTCTAAAGATTACTCATGAGGCAAGACTTCTTGGGACGGACGCAAGGTTGATTGATAAGGACGCACCGAACAATCCTGACGGGAAGTTAAATTGGGTGGTAGAGAATGTATGGAACGAATACGAAAAAGCAAGTGCTGATAGCCGAATAGGTTGTCAGCTTATTTTTTCGGATATTGGTACACCTGCACCGGGAAAAGAGTTCACTGTTTATGATTATCTGAAGGAGAACCTGATACAATATGGCATTCCAGAGGAGGAGATCGCATTTATCCATGACGCAAAGACGGATGCTCAGAGAGATATTTTGTTTAAAGAAATGAGAACGGGTAAGAGAAAGGTGCTGATTGGTTCTACAGATAAGTGCGGCACCGGTGTGAATGTGCAGACACATCTGGTAGCAATGCATCATGTTGACTGCCCTTGGAAGCCTTCTTCCATTGAACAGCGAGAGGGGAGAGGTATCAGACAGGGGAATGAGAATAGTGAAATAGCTATTTACCGTTATGTTACAAAAGGAACCTTCGATGCCTATAACTGGTCACTTGTGGAGAATAAGCAACGATTCATCAGTCAGGTCATGACTAGCAAAGCGGTAAGCAGAACTTGTGAGGACATTGATGAAGCAACGTTATCCTATGCAGAGATTAAAGCAGTAGCTACAGGTAATCCACTTATTCGTGAAAAGATGGAGCTTGATAATGATGTTCAGAGACTGAAATTACTGAAATCTTCTTATGACAATCAAAGGTATGGGTTGCAGGATAACTTTATGATTCGCTATCCAAAGCTCATCAAGACAGCAGAGGAAAAGCTTCTATGTGTCAAAGCGGATGTTAAGATCCGAGATGCAGAACTGATCGAAAGCCCAGACTTTGCTATTAAAGTGGGCAGTGCAACGTATACCGAACGAGCCGATGGGGGAACTCAGATGCTTGCTGCGATTAGTAAAGCAAAGACAGGCGAAATAACATCGATTGGAAGCTTTCATCGATTTGAACTTTTGGTGGAGAAGAATTTCATGGGAACCAATTATATGGTGCTTCGTGGAAAAACAGAGTATAAGGCAGAACTGTCAACTAGCCCGGTGGGAAGTATGATTAAGCTTGAGAACCTGTTCAATGGTATGCATGAAAATGTAGAATTTTTGGAAAAGAAGATAGAGCAGTATCATCATGATCTGGAGTCTTCAAAGGAGGAGTATGAGAAACCTTTTGCTTATGATAAGGAGCTACAGGAAAAACTGGCGAGACAGTTTGAACTAAATGCTCAGTTAGATTTGGAGAATGCAAAGGTTACAGATGCAGATCTTGGGGGATTAGATGAATCAAAAGATTCGCCAGATAGCAGTGTGGCTGAACGAGATGAGTCTTATCGGACGAACCATGATGGAAAGAGCAGATAGGTATGAGTACTTAAGGGATTGCTGTAATGGCAGTCCCTTTTCTGTAACAAAATGATATATGAGATTTGCAATGGTTTATTTCAACAGAAGAGGTGGTGATTTGTGAGATGAATTATAGAATTTATGAGGTTGAAGAAGTAATTTCAAAAACGAATTTATCAGAAGTAGAGGATGACATCGCAGAGACAGACGAAGATATGCAGTTAGTTATTAATGGCTGGTATGTGCATATTCATGAACTTAATTTGAATTTACGAGAAGGTGTGGTCTGTATCTGGGATGAAGAAGAAAAACTGTTTATGCCAGACTTTGCGGTCACTGTGATATATGAAGGTGATATCGAAGGTAAAGATTGGCTTTATTATGAACAGGACGGATTTGCTGATACACTGGAAAATTGGCTGAATGGTCGATTACCAATGGAAGAAATAGAGCAGTTGCGATGTGAGATTGTAATACCACAACAGGATGGGGTAGCAAATAATAATTTAATCAAAGAGAGTGAGGAATAGCATATGAAATATTCAATTAAGGTGAATAGTATTAATAGTAAAGATGGTAGTAATATAAAAGGTTTTGCAACTGTGGTATTTGGTGATAGTTTTAAGATTACCAATATCGCAATCCTAGAGAACAAGGATAAGGATCAGCTTTATGTATCCATGCCTAGATATAAGTCCAGTGAGCGAGATGAGAATGGTGCAACCATCTATAAGGATGTGTGCAATCCGATTACAGCAGAATTCAGAGAAGAACTTTATACAAATATTCTCGAAGCATATGAAAGAGCAATCGTACCTAAGCAGGATCAGGTACAAGAGAGTGGTAAAGGGATGAAGAGTTCTTTAGAGATGCCTGAGTTCTCTGTAACGGTTTCTCCATATGAAAAAGATGGTAGTAATATCAAGGGACTTGCCAGAATTTATATTGAGGAAAGTTTCATTGTCAATAATGTAAACATCCTTCAGGGAAAGGAAAATATTTTTGTGTCTATGCCAGCGTATAAGACGAAGCAGATTGATGAGCAGGGGAAACCCATTTATCAGGATATTTGTTATCCGGTTACCAAGGAGTTTCGTGAAAAACTCTATACAGAAATTGTAAGGGAGTATGAACTGGCTAAAGTGAAAAGTCAGAATCAGGCAAAGGACATCGAAGAGAAACCAGTAGGTAGTAGAGTGAATCCTCAGGAGAAGGAAGCTACACCTTTTCGCTAGTAACTTACAAGTAAACTGATAAAGCAGTTTACCTATCTTAAATCAACGGGCGGCAACTTACCCGCCCAATCAATGAATGGAGGAAAAACAATGGAAGCAGTAGAGAAAACAATTCTGATAAAAGACGAAATGATAATGGAGTTGCTGGAACTTTTAAAGCAGAATAATATGTCCAAAGAAGCAAATCATACATTTGAGCTTTGCGCATACATAGATAGTCTGGAAAGAAAGTTGGATTCAATGACCGAAGAATTGACGGATGTAAAGCAACAACTGAAGGACATGCAGGAGGATACAATACTGAATAATCTGAAAGCTCAGGTTCAGGTAGCAACAGATAGATTACAGGAACGCTGTAATATAATGAAAGAACAGTTATTTGTTGTTAAGGATAATATTAAATCGAAAGCTTCAGATATTGTAGTGGATGCAAAGAAGAAAGGGAAAGCAGCGCTCAATAAACTTTTGGAACTCTTTGATATAAATGATAAGCTAGTAGACATTCGAGAACATGTAAAAGAAACTCAAAAAGAGGTTTCAGCAACAATTGCGAAGATTGATGCTTTTGGAACTGGAATACGTGAAGCAAATCAGAAAATTGCTAACACAATTCGTACATTTACTGATAAGGAAGTAGTTGATTATTCTCAGTCAGAGAAGAAAATTTCAAAAACTGAGCTTATAAAGAAGCCTTGGCTTATAAAGAAAAAGATACTGGAGGCGATGGAATTGAGACTGGATGCAGCGATTGATAAGACGGAGAATTTAGAAAGGGAGGTTGAGATTGATCGGATGTTGAGGGAATTTGACTCTTTAATGGAGCAAGCTCACGATAATAAGATCGTTGCAATGATTGCAGAGCCAGTTTCGGAGTATGGGGCTGAGGTTTTTGAGGAATATAAGAAAACATATGGCATACGTGAAATTGTTCCAGAGATAACGTATTCTGAATTAAAGAATGATGGTAAGTCTAGATAGGAGGAGTCAATGACAGATAAGATAAAGATTAGTAGTAGAGAGGGATTGAGCCAGAAATAAAGGTAGAGAAATCGCATAAATTAATATGGCAAGCCCATTGGACAATAAATTAATTGTTTGATGGGTTATGCTATAAAGCAGTTGCCTTCAAAATGTAGTTATCAGAGAGCTATTATTTACTTATAAAGTTTGGTATAATAACATTTTAAGGAATTAACAGTAATATAGAATGAAAGTTGGTGTATAGTGAAAATCGAGAGATTACTTGCAATAACTAATTTTTTACTTTCAAATAAAAGAGTAACTGCTCAGATGTTGTCGGGGAGATTTAATGTATCAACAAGAACTATAATGAGGGATATTAACACACTCTCATTAGCAGGAATACCGGTTGTTACTTATTATGGATCAGATGGTGGATATGAAATACTTGATTCATTTAAGTTGGACCGGCAATTGGTTGGAGAAAATCATATTTCATATATTGTTGCTGCGCTACAAGGGTTACAAACCGCATTTGATCATGATGAATTGAATGAGACATTAGAAAAGATGCAAGCAATTGCACCAGAGGGTACATCTGATATTGTATTAGATTTCGAAGTATTAAGAGAAAATGATAATACGAATGACAAGTTGATTCTTTTACAACGAGCTATTAACATGCGACAAACAGTAATATTTTCATATACAAATGCTGATAATGTAGAAAAAGACCATGAGGTTGAGCCAGTTGCAACAATGTATAAGTGGTATAATTGGTATCTGTTATGCTATTATCCCAAATATGATGATTATAGAATATTTAAACTTGTAAGAATGAGAACTCTATCTATCACAGAACAGAGAAACAGTAAAATACATAGTGTTGGTGAAGCAAAAAAGCAGTGGGAACAGGCTGAGTATAAGCAAAAGATTATTAGAGTGAAGTTATTATGTAAACGTAGCATTAAGGTTAAATGTGAGGAGTACTTAAATGGAAAAATTATAGAAGAATATGAGGATGGAGAATTTCTATACGAGATTAATGTTCCTGAGAATGAACATTTTTGGTATGGGACAGTACTAGCATTTGCTAATCAGGCTAAAGTCATTGAACCTCCGGATTTGATAGAAAGAATTTGCTTGAATTGTAATCAAATATTAAAACAATACAAAGAAGTGTGACATACAGGTGTCAGACTTCTTTTGCTATACTGGTCTTATAAGGAGGGCATATGAATAGTAAAGCAGAAATATCTATTGAAGAGGCAAGGAGTTTTCTAGTGAATTATCACAACCTAAACCAGGCAAGAGATTTTAAAGGAATAGATGGGGTGATTCAATGTTTTCAGCAAATAAAAAGTATTCAGTATGATCCACTTGATGTAGTTGGAAGAAATGCAGATTTAGTATTGCAATCACGAGTGAGTGGATATGAGTCGTCAATGCTATATGATTTGCTGTATCATCAACATGTGTTGATCGATGGGGTTGATAAAGAAATGTGCATTTATGTAACAAATGAATTCCGAAATTTTGCAAGAATTAGAAAGGCAAGTGGTGAAAGAGCAGAAGCTACATTGGCATATAGGGGACAGTCGGATGCTTTGAATATACTGGATGAGGTAAGAGAATATATAAAACTTAATGGTCTGACCAATAACAAGGATTTGTCGATTGGAGAGAGTCGAGCAAGTAGATGGGGACATAAGAAGCTTTCAAGTGCTGCGCTAGATTATTTATATTGCACAGGAGAGTTAATTGTAAAAGAAAAAAGAGGGGTACAGAAGTATTATGATTTTGCTGAAAATGTAGTACCGAAGGAGTTGTTGAAGGAAGATGACTTTTTGAGTGATGAGGATTATTTGGAGTGGTATATCAAACGCAGAATACAATGTGTGGGACTGTTGTGGAACAAAAGAGGGGGTGCATGGCAAGGTCATTATTTATCCGATATTAAAATGAGAGAGAAAGTACTAAATCGTCTGATTGATAAAGGTGAATTGAAGATGGTTCATATCGAAGGAATGGATAAACCGTTTTATTTCCCGTATGAGGCAGAATGTTTTTTTAATTCTGATACGGATAAGAAGTATGTCAAATTTTTAGCACCTCTTGATAATATGTTATGGGATAGAGAGATGATCAAGAGAATATTCAAATTTGATTACCGATGGGAAGTCTATACTCCAGTTGATAAACGTAAGTATGGATATTATGTTCTTCCGGTTCTATATGGGACTCAACTGGTTGCAAGATTTGAACCGTGTAAGAGCAAAAAAGATGAACCATTTATGATTAAAAATTGGTGGTGGGAGCCTGGTGTTATTGTTACGGATGAAATGTTAAGACAGATACATCATTCAATCAAAGATTTTGCGAGGTATTTATCAGTACCTAGTAAGGATACTTATACGAATGTGATTATGATGCAGAAGGAGGAGTTATGAGTAATATTGTCAGAACAAATGTTAATGAAGAATATGTCTATTCGGAGATTGTAGAAGCAGGGGATTTTGTATTTCTTAGTTTTTGTGTGGGAAATGTAGGAGCCTCAATTGAAGATCAGTTGCATGGTGCATTAGATGATATGGAAAAACGCTTAAGTAAATTAAACTTGTCTTTATGTGATGTGGTTAAGATGGATGTTTTGCTTAAGGATGTCTGGAATATTCCAATTATGGAAAAGGTATTTAAGGAGCGATTTGATGGTGTATATCCAGCAAGAAAAACGATTCAGACAGAGTTTGCTCATATAGGTGGACCTGATGGTCTGCATGTTCAGATTGATGCAATTGCATATAAAAAATAAGTTTGATAAGGGGAATTTACTTTGAATAATAAAGAAATGCTTAATGGTGTAGGGTATTGCGGTTTGGTATGTATGTTTTGCAATGGTTGTGTTAATTGCAGAGAAAAAGATTCGGGTATCAGGATTGAAGATATTGAATGTTATCATAAAAGGTGCGCTTTAATAAATAACCTAAATGGTTGCTGGGAGTGTAAAAAGTTTCCATGCAGTGAAGGAAA
The DNA here is from genome assembly GCA_035271185.1 of Lachnospiraceae bacterium. Classification (GTDB taxonomy): domain Bacteria; phylum Bacillota; class Clostridia; order Lachnospirales; family Lachnospiraceae; genus Acetatifactor. The sequence continues at coordinate 10,549 of DATERV010000071.1, forward strand.
TATGTTTAATAATATTAGAGTGAGAAGCTTTGTCCAATTTATAAAGGACGAAGGGCTTGAGAAATTTATGGATTGTATTATTAGAAACCAAAAGAATGGGATTACATATGGTGAAAATAATGATTATGATAAAGTTTCGACTTCAGAAGAAGTAATTGGTTTGATTAATCAGGGAAAAAATCATAGATTGTAGCATCTTCATAATGACTCGCCTCTTGCTGTTGTTTGAAATACATATAATAATAGGTTAAGAAATGTCCTGAAATGCAATAAAATTTCGTTGCTCTGAAACGCATGTGTAACAATTTAACTATAATCTTGTGTCTTCGGATATTTCATGTTAACAATTAAGATGTTAACAATTAATGCATCGAATGAGAATTGCTAGCGTAAAGTTTTTGTAGGAAATTTAAATAGACAATAAGAAAGCACCACTTTGTGTTAAGATTTAGTTTACGACAACAAAATCAAATACAAAGGATGGTGCTTTCTATGATTAAAAGTATACAACAGTTTGGAGAAATTGGAATCAATATTTTAGGAAAAGTAATAGAAAAATTTTTGGAGGAACCAGAAAATCATGCAAATTTTATTTATGGAGTAACCGAAAGTGTTACAAAGCTTGGTCTATCCATCATTGCTGAAACGTTAGAAGAAATGGATAAGGAACTTTGCCTTAGCAGTAAACGAAAACAGAACTGGAGTATTGTAAAACGTGATGAGACTACACTTTTAACAAGCCTTGGGAATGTCACCTATAAAAAGACACTGTTTATCCAAAAACAAACCAGAGAGCGAGTTTACCTTTTGGACAAAGTTATGGAATTGAAAAGTCATGCCCGTATGACAGAAGATGTGGAGGCAAGGATTCTGGAAGAGGCAGTGGAAAGCAGCTACCGAAAAGGCGGAAAGAATGCAAGCATTACAGATGGCGTAAGTAAGCAGACCGTAAAAAATAAGATACATCAGTTGGAATTCCCAAAGATAGAGGGGAAAATAGGGGAGAAGAAAAAAGTTAAAATTCTTCATATCAATGCGGATGAAGATCATGTTTCGGCACAGTTTTATGAAAAGAAGGGGGATATACAAAAAAAAGAAGGTAGAAAATACAATACTTTTATGCCCAAAATGGTATATCTTTATGAAGACGTTGTTCCTGAGACGGATTCCGTGAAGGTATCAAAACCACGATACAGGCTGAAAAACGTACATTATTTTGGGGGAATGTATGAAGGAAAGGGAAATGCCAGTCTTTGGGAAGAAGTGGAACTTTATATCGAAGAGCACTATGACGTTTCCTGTCTGGAAAAGGTATATCTTTGTGGGGATGGAGCAAACTGGATTAAGTCAGGCTGTGAGTACATAGATAAAAGTGTTTTTGTACTGGATCGGTTTCACCGAAATAAATACATCAATAACAGTGTGAGTCATATGCTTGATAGCAAAGGGGACGCATGGGATCAGATAACAGATTGCTTTTCTTACGAAGACAAAAAAGAATTTAACAAGGTATATCGAGAATTGAAGGAATATGCGGACACAGAAACAAAGCAGAAATCAATCGAAGAAGCTCGAAAATATCTGTTATCTAACTGGGACGGAATCGTAATCTATAATACCGAACAAGCCATTAAGGGTTGCAGCGCAGAAGGTCACGTGAGCCACGTATATGCGTCAAGAATGAGCTCGAGACCACTTGGGTGGAGCCGAAAAGGGACAGACAGAATGTCACGATTAAGAATCTATTATTATAATGGTGGGAAAATGTTGGATCTAGTACGCAATCAAAAACAAGAATTACAAAAGGTGGCAGGTGGGGAAGAACTATACAGTTGTTCTGATATACTCCAGTCGGAACGAAAAAAACGGAAGGAGACGGAACGATATGTAGAAAACATGACGTACCGTCTTCCATATCCAGAGATAAAAAAGAAAATGAACCTTCAGGAACATATTTGGAGATTGTAAAATAGAAACAAGTTGAGTATAGTAAAGGGGATAGAAATCTGAAACACATCCTAGGTGAACTCTGTCTATTTAAATCCTACAGTAAATTGACGCTATCATGAGAATTTGATACCTTGACAAAAAGAATAATTGGTGATATATTTCTTCTAAATTAATTAAATAATAAAAAAGTGATGAAAAGAAGAGTAATTTTATTGTGAGTTTACAGAGAATCTGTGGTTGCTGAGAGCAGATAACTTAGATAAGATGAACCAAGCCTTGGAGCTGCATACGGATCACTGAATCAGTGTGATGCTATGACGTTTGTCCACGTTACAGGACTAGAGTATGAACCGATTCTCGGGAGTACTTGATGAGGCTTTTGTGGCAACATAAAAGCGAATTAGGGTGGCACCGCGAAGATATTCGCCCCTTGAAATAATACTATTTCAAGGGGTGTTTTTTATGTATTCAAAGAAGTTATTACCAGGAGATGTTCCGACTTATCCCAAACGGGCAATCATTACAGCAGGAATGCCATATGGCAACAAGAATCTTCACTTTGGCCATATTGGGGGAATGTTTGTGCATGCAGATATTTTTGCAAGATTTTTAAGAGATCGAATTGGCAAGGAGAATGTAATCTTTGTATCAGGAACGGATTGTTATGGTTCTCCAATTCTAGAAAGCTACCGTAAATTAAAAGAAAATGGTTTTGAAGGAACAATAGAGGAGTATGTGGAGCAAAACCACCTTAATCAGAAGGAAACATTAAAGAGGTATGAAATCAGTGTAGATTTATATGGAGCCTCGGCACTTAATCGCTCCGGAGAGATTCATCAGGAGGTTTCTAATTGGCTTTTTGAGACCTTATTTAAGAATGGATTTATCAAAAAGTATTCAACACCTCAGTTTTATGATGAGGAACTAGATGTGTTTTTAAATGGAAGACAGGTAATCGGACGATGTCCAATTGCTGGATGTTCTTCGGAGCATGCATATGCAGATGAGTGCTCTTTGGGACATCAATACATGCCAAGTGAATTAATCAACCCGGTCTCTGCTCTGACGGGGAAAAAACCAGCGTTTCGGGATGTAACGAACTGGTATTTTGTTCTTGAGGATTGTATTGAGCTTTTACAGAAAGAATTAGAGTTTCTAAAAAAAGAAACCAATACCAGAAAATATGCCCTTCAAATTATCGATGAGTTCCTTAAGAAGCCGGTAATGCATGTGCCTAGAAAGTATTTTGAGGATTTGAGTGAGCTAGAAGCGAAGCTACCATCTCATACGACGATTGATGAGGAAAAGAAGAAGTCTGTAACCTTTGAATTCGCAACACTGGATGATAGAGATGCTGCAAGAAAAGTATTAGAGAGCTTAGGGATTCATTATACCGCTGGTAAAACCTTGGTTCCATTTCGACTGTCAGGAAATATCGAATGGGGTGTGAAGGTACCGGATACGGAAGAGCTAAAGGATCTAACCTTCTGGGTATGGCCAGAATCCTTATGGGCACCAATCTCCTTTACGAGAACTTATCTGGAATCCATCGGAAGATCACAGGAGGAATGGACACAGTGGTGGGATAGCGAGGATTCGCTCGTATACCAGTTCATTGGTGAGGATAATATATATTTCTATGCGATTGCTGAGATGGGTATATTCTCAAAACTAAAACCAGAGTGTAAGTCTATGAATTTACCTCATATTATCGCTAATCGTCATATTTTATTTATGGACTCAAAGGCTAGTAGTAGCTCTGAGCTTAAGCCACCGATGGCTGATGAACTATTGGAATATTACACTCCGGAGCAGCTAAGAATGCATTTTATGAGTTTGGGACTTTCCTCAAAAAGTACTGGCTTTAAACCACAGGTATTTATGAAAGAGGAAGATCGTGTTGGTGTGGATATGGTATTAAAGGATGGCAATTTATTGACCAATGTCTTTAACCGATTGATTCGTTCTTGCTTTTATACTACACAGAATTACTTTGACGGTAAAATTCCTACGGGCGAGGCTAGTGAGAAAATTCGAAAATACACACAAGAAAAGGTCCTTGATTACGAAAGACAGATGTATAATCATGAATTTCATCGCATTTCCTATGTCCTGGATGAATACATTCGGGAAGCGAATAAGCACTGGGTAAATCAGATGCGTATTGCAGATATACAGGAGGATAAGGAGCTACGCAGACAGACTTTGATTGATTGCTTTTATTTGTGTAAGGTTATGGCAATTCTTATTCACCCAATTGCTCCGACTGGTTGTGAAATGTTCCGAGAATATCTTAATGTAGATGAGCGCTTATGGGATTGGCAGTTTATCTTTGAGAATATTGAGTTTTACGTAGGTGATTTATCGAAGCATCAATTGAAATTTCTTGAACCCAAGATCGATTTCTTTGCAAAATTAGAGAGCCAGTTTGATGCATCCTAGATACATCCTGTCTGATACAGGGATTGAATTACAAAAGTGCTAAATTTATTTGACACATGAAATTATAATTGATATTATTTGAGTGATATGAGACGAAAGTCTGATCCACGCTCGTTAGGGAAAATTATTTTCTTAACGAGCGTTTTTTTTATTATGGGAGGTTTTTATGGTGATAAAGGACAGTAAAGGAAATGAACTTGTTAGTGTTATTAACATTACAGAAAATGAGGCAAATAAATTGTATACACCCATTACGCACTGTTTAGCAATAGTGATGGTTGGAAATGAATATCTTTTAGGCTGGAATAAGTGGAGAAAAGATTGGGAGATATTTGGTGGATGTATTGAACCTCGGGAAACTATGAGGCAATGTATCATGAGGGAATGTTTTGAAGAAATTGGTATAAAGGATGTACATATTGATTATATTGGGGTCATGGAATTTAATTTATGCCCAGATTATTTCTCCTCCGAATACAGAAAAGAATATGGAGGATTGTATGGTATAAGATTACCAGAAGATGCAATTAATGATATTGAAAAACTTAGATTGGACAGGGTAGAAATAGAACGGGTGTCTTTATTAAAAGATTTAGAATCAGATGAGAAAATAGCTGAAATAGATAAGGCATTATTAACTTTTTATGGAAGTATAAATTGGATATAACATCCACTTAATTGATTTATTCCAATTTTATTTGGAAAGCCTATATGAAGATGAGTGGCAGGTAGCTGTAAAAGTAGAATCAGAAAGATAATGAATAAAATTCAAAAAAATGGTAAAATAGTTGTATTAATAAAAAGGAGTTGTATAAAATGAGGGATTTACATATACATACAGAGCTTTCGTGTGACTCTGAAGCTGATATGGAATTATATGTTCAAAAGGCAATTGATTTAGGCATGGAGGTACTATGTTTTACAGATCATGTTGATTTTAATAAAAATGATTATGGATATGACTATTATAATACAGAGGTATTTTTTAGTAAGTATAATAATATAAAGGCGCAGTTTGATAGTTATATTGATTTGTGTGCAGGTATAGAGTTTAGTGAGCCACATTTATATACGGAAAAGCTAGGGGTATTATCAAAGCAACCTTACGATTTTATAATCGGTAGTATACATTGGATTGGAAATATGTTTCCATGTCAAAAGGTGAGAGAACAGTATACGGCAAAAGAATTTTATACCTTGTATTGGGAAGAGATTTTAAAGACAGTAAAACAAGGGGGATTTGACTCCTTGGGACATATTGATTTTCCAAAGCGTTATTATGGAGAAATCTATTATACGGAAACTATGTTGAATGAAATTTTCAAATATTTATTGGACAAAGATATGGCTATGGAAATCAACACATCATCGTTACGTAAGGGATATGCTGAGACTATGCCAGGGATAGATTTATTGGAAATCTACAAAACCAATGGAGGACAATATATTACCATCGGTTCTGACGCACACGTTGTGGAGGATCTGGGTGCAGATTATCTAGTAGCAAAGTCATTGGTAGACAAAGTCGGTTTACGAGAGGTTATTTATAAAAAAAGAAAGCGAATAATGGTTTAGGGGGGCATTATGGAATTAAAAAGTTTACAACCATGGGAACTTCTTATGAAGCGAATTGTCTGGCTTCAATTGGGTGAGGTAACAGGAAAAAAGATCTTGGATTTTGGAAGTGGCATAGGAGTAACAGCAGATTATTTAGCGAAAAATAATATGGTAACTGCAGTTGAACCATCAGTGGAAAGTGTTAATGAGAGATGGCACAATAATGAATACCAACAAATAGTGGGAAGTACGGAACAGTTACGGAAATTTGATGATGAAACATTTGATTTGATTATCTGTCACAATGTATTGGAATATGCATCAGATAGAGAAGATATTGTAAATGAATTTGCAAGGATATTAAAGTCAGAAGGAAAGCTTTCAATAATAAAGCATAATCGTTCAGGACGAGTCATGCAGATGGTTGTGTTATTAAATGACTTTGAACATGCTCATCGTTTACTGGATGGTCAAGATGGTATGGCATCAAAATATGGAGCGATTTGTTATTATGATGATGCGGATATCCAAAACTGGTGTGGTGAATTAAAAATTACTAAAACTTTGGGGATGAGAACTTTCTGGGATATGCAGCAAAGCCAAGAAATACATAAGGAAACTGATTGGCAAGATAAAATGGTAGAGATGGAAATGCGAGTATGTGATATGAATGGATACAAAGATATTGCATTTTTTCATCATTTAACTTTAGAAAAATTATAGAATGTGAGGGGAGAATATGATAAAAGTATTTTTTGTCCGTCATGCCCAACCGGAACATGATTGGGAAGATGATAGAACAAGACCGTTAACAGTGGAAGGGAAAATGGATTCTCAGTCGGTGAAGAGTTTTTTGAAAGATAAAAAAATTGACAGTTTTTACAGTAGTCCCTATAAACGTAGTATTGATACAATAGCAGATAGTGCAGCGTACTTTAATAAGAAAATACACACCGACGAACGTTTCAGGGAAAGAGAAAAAGGAGCAGATGGAAACAATTATGGAATATTTCAAAAGCGATGGGGAAATCACCAATTCCATGAAAATGGTGGTGAATCACTTGCAATGGTTCAGGAAAGAAATATTGCTGCTTTGACAGATATACTGGTAGAAAATCAAAAAAAGAGTGAGGATACATCCATTGTGATTGGAACCCATGGAACAGCATTAAGTACAATCTTAAATTACTATGACAGAGATTATAACCTGGATTCGTTTTTAAGAATCATAGACTGGATGCCTTACATTATTGAACTTGATTTTGATGGAGAAAATCTTATAAGAAAACAGGAGCATTTCCATATTCAAAAAGAATTTAAAGGGAAAATGCGGGCGGATAAACCGGAAGAGAAATCCATGTTAGGGAAAGTGGTTACAGTTACCGTAGACAGACCACTTGGCTCCTATCATTCGAAGCACAAGGATATGTATTATCCTATCAATTATGACTATATTGAAGGAATTATGGCTCCAGATGGTGAGGAACAAGATGCATATATTTTAGGAATCGATATTCCTGTTGAAACATTTATGGGAAAAATTATTGCTGTAGTGCATAGAAATGATGATGTTGAAGAAAAATGGGTGGTTTGTCCAGATAATATGAATTATTCTGAGGAAGAGATTAGGAAACAAATTGATTTTCAGGAGCAGTATTTTGACTCATACATCAGAATGGAGTGACAGCTATGATATTTGGAATGCCAACATTAATAGAAATAAATGGGTTGGAAGAAACCATGGAGTTATGTCGGGAATTAGGACTGCACTTTGTGGAATTAAATATGAATCTGCCACAGTATCAGTTAAATCATCTGGAGAAGATAGTGGAACTGAAAGAATTAAAAGATAAGTATCAATTATTCTATACAATCCATTTAGATGAAAATCTGAATATTAGTGATTTTAATCCACTTGTGGCAAAAGCATATATGGAAACGGTGGAACGAACGATTCAAGTGGCAAAGAAACTGGATATACCAATTCTTAATATGCATATGAATCACGGGGTTCATTTTACATTGCCAGAAGGAAAAGTAAAATTGTTTGAGCAATATAAGGAGACTTATTTGGAAAGTATCATTCGATTCCGAGAGATATGTGAGAAGACAGTTGGCGATGATAATATTTGTATATGTATCGAAAATACTGATGGATTCACAGAATATGAAAAAGAGGCTATAGAATTGCTATTACAAAACAACATATTTGCGTTAACTTGGGATATTGGTCATTCATATTCCTGTAATAATAAGGACGAAGCTTTTATTATGAAACACGAGAAATGGCTACAACATTTTCATATTCATGATGGTAGCAATAAAGCAAATCATATGTCACTTGGCACTGGTGAAATTGACCTAATCCAACGATTAAATTTAGCCAAGCTGCATAACTGCAGGTGTGTCGTAGAAACAAAAACAGTTGATGCCTTAAGAAAATCAATACAGTGGTTGGAAATGAATAAATATTTGAAGGGGATAAGATAAAGTATGTTAGATTTGCCAGATAAAATTAAAAATCTAATTGGAAATGAAAGATTTTCCTATGATAATGTTGGAATGTCAGATTCAACAGTTATTATTTTTACTGATAAAATACTTAAAATTCAAACCATAAGCGAAGAATCGGAACACGAATATCAGATTATGGAGTGGTTGCAAAATAAATTGCCTGTACCAAAGGTATTGGCTTATGAAAAGGATGAGGAAAAGAATTACCTCTTAATGACAAAAGTGCCTGGTGAGATGTCATGCGCTGATCAATATATGAAAAATCCAGAGCATCTGGTTAAACTTTTGGTAGAAGGACTTAAGATGCTATGGAAAGTGGATATTAGTAATTGTACGTACATGCATGGACTTGAAGAAAAATTGCAGATGGCAAAATATAATGTTCAGAACAATTTGGTAGATATGGATAATGTTGAACCAGAGACGTTTGGTAAAAATGGATTTGAGAGTCCAGAGCATCTACTAAAGTGGCTTATGACAAATAGACCGGAAGAGGAACTTGTTTTTTCGCATGGAGACTTTTGTCTTCCGAATATATTTTTGTCTGATGAAAAAATTTCGGGATATATCGATTTGGGGAAGGCTGGGATAGCAGATAAGTGGCTGGATATCGCTTTGTGTTATCGAAGTCTTTTACATAATTTTGATGGAAAATATGCTGGTAAGCAATATCAGGGTTTTAGAGCTGACGTATTATTTGAAAAATTGGGGATTATCCCCGAATGGGATAAAATACGCTACTATATTCTTTTGGATGAACTGTTTTAGAAGTACTGAACATATGAAAATTTATGAATGAAGAGGGAGGTGTAACTATACTATGGTAAATAGAATTGCTATAGTTGGGGGCAATGGGAGCGGGAAGACAACTCTAGGGGCTACGCTTTCTAAAGCGTTGAATTACAAACATATGGATATAGAGGACTATTATTTCGAGGACGCAGAAATTCCGTATTCACGGTCTCGTACACGTAAAGAAGTATTGCAATTAATGGAGCAGGATGCTATGAAATATCCGAATTTTATTATATCAGCAGTAAATGCCGATCTTGGAGAAAAAATTAATTCATTATATGAGTGCGTCATTTATCTTAAGGTTCCTCTTGAAATTTGGCTTAAGCGTGTAAAACAAAGGGCTTATGATAAGTTTGGAGACAGAGTTCTTGAGGGTGGCGATATGTATGAACAGGAGCAGGAGTTTTTTGATTCGATTGTAACGAAAACCTTAGAAAAAACGGATGAGTGGGTAAAATGTATACCCTGTCCCATTATTTATGCTGACGGGACAAAGCCAATTGATGAAACAGTCGGATTACTTTTGAATAAATTGGCAGAGTTATAACAGGGAGGGGATTGCAATGGCACGAACAGAAAAAGTTGAGTTAACAGTATTATGCTTGATACACAGGGATAATCATTATTTATTGCAAGATAGAGTCAAAGAAGACTGGAAAGGATATACTCTGCCTGGTGGACATGTTGAAGAAGGAGAATCCATTGTAGATGCTGTAATTCGAGAAATGAAAGAGGAAACAGGGTTAACAGTGTTTCATCCGAAATTGTGTGGAGTAAAACAATTCCCCATAGAAGAGGGCAGATACATTGTCTTTCTGTTTACTGCGGATAATTTTGAGGGAGAAGTAGTTTCTTCAGATGAAGGTAGTATGCATTGGATAAATAAAGACGAATTGATTAAAGAGGATTTGGTAAGCGATTTTACAGAATTACTTCAGGTTATGTTGGATGAAAAACTTACAGAATTTCAGTATGTAGCCACAGATGGTAACTGGAAAGTTGTATTAAGATAAAGGAATAAGTGCTACTCTGAAACAATTTGGAAAGTTATGAGGATTAGAAGATGGAATTTGTAAAAAAGGAACCTATAAATAAAGGATGGTCATGCGATAATAAGTTTTGTGTGACGACTGTAGATGGCGAAAAATATCTTCTTAGAATTACACCGAAAGAAAAAAGTGGTAACCGGGAAGATATGATTCGTATGCAGCAAGCGGTAGCTACTCTTGGTGTTTCTATGTGTAAGCCGATTGAGTTCGGAGAATGCGAGGAAGGTGTATATACCATACAAACCTGGATTGAAGGAGAGGATGCAGAAAAAATTATACCATTGTTATCTGATTCAGAACAGTATGCTTATGGTTTAGAAGCAGGTAAGATTTTAAAAAAAATTCACGAGGTTCCAGCTCCAGATACACAACCTGATTGGGAGTCTAGGTTTAATGAGAAAATGAATAGAAAAATTAAAATGTATCAGGACTGTCCAATTAAGTTTGATGGTGATGAAAATATTATTTCCTACATAGATGCAAATCGCCAGCTATTAAAGAATAGACCACAATCATTTCAGCACGGTGATTATCATATCGGCAATATGATGATAGAACATGGTAAGCTTGTTATTATAGATTTTGACCGCTATGATTTTGGTGATCCATGGGAAGAATTTAATCGGATTGTCTGGTGTGCCGAGAAAGCACCCATCTTTGCCAGCGGTATGGTAAATGGATATTTTGATAACGAAGTGCCTATGAAGTTTTGGAAACTACTTGCTTTATATATTAGTTCCAATATGCTTTCGTCAATTCCTTGGGCAATTCCATTTGGAGAAAGCGAAGTACAAACTATGCTGAATCAGGCAAGCGATGTACTTGAATGGTATGATAATATGAAAAATCCTATTCCTACGTGGTACTTCAAAGGATACTATTTACAGTATGTGGATGGAATACCATACAAAATGAAGTCTTTTTATGATTTTGGCTTTATGAATCGGTATGGTACCGTGTTTAAAGTTTTTGATGATCAGGATTCGGGAAATATATGCTTTGGAACAGAGAAAGAGGGACAAAAGTTTTTTGTTAAATATGCAGGGTCTCCAACAGAAGCCTATGATGGAACAACAGAGGATGCTGTGAAACGATTACAAGCCACATTTCCAATTTACCGTGACTTAAAGTATAAGAATTTGATTGAATTTGTTGATGCAGAAGAAATTGCTGGTGGCTATGCAATGATATTTAGGTGGGCGAATGGTGATTGCATGGGTAGAATGTACCCAAAAGCACATCGCAGATTTTTCGAATTGCCAGTGGAAGCACGGCTTAAGGTTTTTCATGATTTGTGTTGTTTTATTGAACATGTGAATTCACAGGGATATGTTGCGTTGGATTTTTATGACGGCAGTGTTCTGTATGACTTTAAAAATGAAAGAACCACAATTTGTGATATTGATTTGTTCCGTAAAAAACCTTGTATTAATGATATGGGGCGTATGTGGGGAAGCTCAAAGTTCATGTCACCCGAAGAATATCGACTTGAAGCAGAGATTGATGAAATAACGAATGTGTATACACTGGGAGCATTTGCATTTGCTCTGTTTGGAAATTATGAAAGGTCTTATGATAAATGGTCTTTGAATAAGAAACTGTACAGTGTTGTAACAAAAGCAACATCATGTGACAGGGATAAAAGGCACCAATCTATTAAGCAATTAATTGAGGAATGGAATGATGCAATGTAAGGGAGGATTTAGAGTTTCAGTTTATTTAAATCATAAATAAAATGGTTGCAAAGTGGAAATATCTATAGTAAACTAATAGCATTATTTTGAAAGGAACTTAACTATGAATACATTATCCATGAATAGCTTAAGACGTAGAGAAAGACGTAAGCTCTTGTAATTCGTGCAGAAAAAACGCATGGTTACAAGTGATATACGTCTTGTTTCTATGCGGGGATGTTCATAGTTTATAGCAGAACCGTAATTGATTTAGCATATGCTGATCTATTGCGGTTCTTTTTTTATTCTTTCGCCTATAAAAAGAAATGGAGATTTCATTATGAAGAAGAAAATTTGTAAATGCATTGCAAAAAATCTAGGAAATATAAATGAGGATGATTTGATGAAGTTAATAGAAATTCCTCCAGATGAGGAATTGGGTGATTTTGCACTTCCGTGTTTTTCGTTTGCAAAAATAATGCATAAGAACCCAAAAGTAATTGCAGAGGAATTAAAAGAAGCTTTACAGGGAGAAAAACAGGATTTGGGTATTGAAAAAATAGACGTAGTAAACGGTTATTTGAATATTTTTATGAACCGTGTTGAATATGTAAGGTATTGGGTTGATAAAATTACGAAAGCTGATTTTGGGATGGTGAAAACAGGAAGTGGAAAAACCATTTGTATGGATTATTCATCTCCTAATATCGCTAAGAATTTCCATGTAGGACATTTGCGTACTACCGTTATTGGAAATTCGCTATATAAAATCTATGAAAAGTTGGGGTTCAAGGTAGTTCGAATAAATCACTTAGGAGACTGGGGGACGCAGTTTGGTAAATTGATTGTTGCTTACAAAAAGTGGAGTAATAAGGATTCTGTCACAGAAAAGGGAATTGAAGAATTACTCCGAATATATGTGAAATTTAATCAGGAAGCAGAAAACAATCCTGAATTAATAGAGGAAGCAAGAAGTTGGTTTATTAAAATGGAACAAAATGATGAGGAAGCAATTCAGATTTGGAAGTGGTTTAAAGAGATTAGTTTGTTGGAATTTACACGAGTATATGAGCTACTCGGCGTTTCTTTTGATTCTTTTACCGGTGAAAGTTTTTATCGTGATAAAGTGCCTGCATTAGTGGAAGAATTAAAGACTAAGAATTTGCTAATGGAAAGTCAAGGAGCAAATGTTATTGATTTGTCACAATATGATATGCCCCCTTGCTTGATTACAAAAAGTGATGGTGGATCCATTTATCATTCCAGGGATATTGCGGCAGTTCTGTTCCGAAAAGAAAAGTATCATTTTGAAAAATGTTTATATGTTACAGGACTTGAGCAAAGTTTACATTTTAAACAAGTGTTCAAAGCAATTGAAGTAATGGGATATGAATGGGCAGATGCTCTTGTTCATGTGCCCTATGGATTGGTGAGTTTGGAAGGAGAAAAATTATCAACACGTAGTGGTAATATTATTTATGCAGAGGATATCTTGCATGAGGCAATTGGAAGGGCAAAAAGTTTAATTCAGATTAAGAATCCAGACTTGCCAGATAAAGAAGAAGTTGCAAAAAAAGTAGGTGTAGGCGCTATTATATTTCATGATTTATTTAATCAAAGAATCAAAAATGTAGATTTTTCGTGGGAAGATGTATTAAGTTTTGAGGGTACTACCGGTCCTTATGTTCAATATACCTACGCACGAGCAAAAAGTATTTTAAAGAAAAATATAGATGAGATGATACCTGAAACTATAGATTTTAATGTACTAATCGAGGATACAAGTTATGTGTTAATCAAGGCACTTTCTGGTTATGAAGAAACAATCATAAAAGCAGCAAAGCGTTATGAACCATCCATTATAGCAAGGTATTTAATAACGGTAGCAACAGCTTTTAATAAGTTCTATCATGAATGTCCTATTTTACAGGCTGATGAAAAGAAAAAAAAGGCAAGATTAGTGCTGGTAGATTTGACACAAAGCATAATTTTAGATGCATGTAGTTTATTAGGGATGGATTGCCCAGAAGAAATGTAGCCCACAAAATATAAAAATGGAGGGAGAACTACCAAACAACTGCCTTATTGATTTTTAATGGAGTCTCGTTCCATAATATGGTATATTTAATTCAGGCAAAAACCTAATCTTGCAGTAGTCAATGTGTTCAGAATAAATCTTATGATTTTACACCTTTTATTGGGTTCATGTTTGTTGACGAAAGATTCAGAGGAAACAGATTATCTGAGAAGATGATAGAAGCAGTGTCGAATTATGCCAAAGAGAATGGTTACGCAAAAATATATATTATGAGCGGAGAAGTCGGTCTTTATGAGAAATATGGATTTGATAAGATTGGTGATTATGAAACTATATATGGTTCAGTAGATCAGTTATTTGTAAAATCATACTGTAAATTCTCCTGAAAGAATATAAGAGGAATAAGATAAGGGATTGCTTAAAGAGGGAATGGGAAAATGCATAATATAAATGAGCTTCCGGCATGGGAGAGATTATTTAAGAAAATAATGTGGAAACAGATTGGTTCTCCAATTACTTTGCAAAGACAAATAGAGTAGTGGCTGTAGAGCCATGGGATGAAATGTTAAAAGACCGATGGGATGATTATGAGTATGAACAGATGATTGGAGACATATCAGAACTTGCAAAATTTTGTGATAACTGTTTTGATCTGATAATTTGTCATAATGTTTTGGAATATATAGATGACAAAGCTTCCGTGGTAAAAGAACTGGAAAGAGTACTGAAACCGGGTGGATTTCTATCTATTGTAAAACATAATCGATACGGACGAGTTATGCAAATGGCAGTTCTTTTAGATGATATGGATAAGGCCAATGATTTGTTAGATGGAAAAGATAGCACTGCCTCCAAATTTGGAGCAATTAGATATTATGAAGATAAGCAGATTACTCAGTGGGCTCCTGAATTATCGATATCAAAAGTATATGGTATCCGAACATTTTGGGATCTTCAACAAAATCAGGTAAAACATGGGGATGATGATTGGCAGGAGAAAATGATGCAATTGGAAATGCGAGTAT
The DNA here is from genome assembly GCA_035271185.1 of Lachnospiraceae bacterium. GTDB lineage: Bacteria > Bacillota > Clostridia > Lachnospirales > Lachnospiraceae > Acetatifactor. The sequence goes on from DATERV010000071.1 coordinate 25,592, forward strand.
CGAAAATGGATTCGTTTAAAGAGATTGCTTTTTTTCATCATTTGGTTTTGAGAAAGACTCTTAAGATGAATGCATAAAGATATATGGAGGTGTTTGTATAATGATTACGGATGCATTTGATATTAAAACAGACGCGGTTTTTGGGCCGGAAAACTTTTATGGTGAGAAAAAACACTTATGTGATATATGCATAATTACATTTTCGGATTTGATCTGGAACTACATGATAGAAAGCTTTGAACATGAGTATGTTGGGACTATTAAGTGCGCTAATGGGGTGACACCTGCTTATATTTTTAATATAGAGGGAATGAAAATAGCCGGATATTTAAGCCATATAGGTTCTGCAATGGCAGCGACAGATGTGATAGACGTTCACTGGTTTACCGGATCCACAAAGTTTATCATGTTTGGTTCAGCTGGAAGCCTTGATAGTGACGTGACAACAGGTAAGTTTGTGATTCCAACAGAAGCTTATCGAGAAGAAGGCATGAGTTATCAGTATGCTGCTCCAACGGATTACATAGAGATAAAAAATGCGAAGTCTATGCTAAGTATATTTGAAGAACTTAAACTTCCATATGTATTGGGCAAGGTATGGACCACGGATGCATTTTATCGTGAGACGAAGGGAAAACTGAAAGCAAGAAAAAATGAGGGATGCATCGCTGTTGAAATGGAACTGTCAGGTGTTCAGGCAGTATGTAATTTCTATGGACTTGACTTATATGATTTCCTTGTGACAGGAGATGTATTGGATGAGGCTGCTTATGATTATGCGGGACTTGGAAATGCAAACCATGACATGAATAAGCTTTTTATAGCTATAGAGGTCGCAAAGAAAATATGAATACTAAAAGAAGGAAAATGCGCTTGTAGGCAAGGGTTACCATTTCCCTAAAATTCCATATAAAAATAATTGATGAATATGCTTAACCTTTGTAGGTGTATCATCATTAATTTCAATTTTGTAGCCCATAATATTCAAGGCCTCCATGAAGTCTAAAAAGGTATCAGTTGGTATAGTGTTATCAATAACACCTTCCTGCTTACCCAATTCAATATAATCACGATATATATTTGTTTTAATATGATTTACATTCTCAATAAGCAACTCAACCAGTGCCGGATCATCAAGTGCCTTTTCGGTAAAATATTTTGAAACGGAGTTGCTTAGTTCTTCTGAACAGAGCATTAACACTAACTTCAATTTTTCTGTGAAGTCAATGTCTTTCACTAATAATTCTGCAGCTCGTTGTAAGGTGCCATGCACAACAATATTAGCACACTCCGCTACTAACGATTCTTTGCTTCCAAAATAATTATAGATTGAAACTTGCGAAACATTTGCAAGTGCCGCAATCTCTTTAATGCTAACGCCCGTAAATCCCTTTTCCTTAAAAAGATTCAAAGCTGAATTGATAATAGATGCCTTTTTCTTCTCGGTTGTTATCTCATACTGATTCATTCTCAACACCTCCCTTATGATAGTATAATATAAAAATGGCAACTTTGAAATAGAAAATGTAGAATTTCAAAGTTGTTGACAGGAAAGTTAGAGCAAGTTACAATAAGTTTGAAATAAGATATATGATATTTCAAACTAAGAAAGAGGAAATCGTTCTTCAGGCAAATGCATTGATGTATTATACAACAATTATGGAGGAAAAAATGAAAGGAAAAAGAAAATTGAAAATTTGGATGATAGGAATAATAGTGGTTCTAGCGGCCTGTATTGCCCTATATCAACCTTTAGTAAATTATCTGTTACCACAAGCAAGTAATCCAAATGGATTATTAGGTAGAATTACAACAAAAATATGGTCTACATATTTTCAAGATTTGAGCAAATGGAGCTTTACCCATGTTAATTTATATGAATATGGTACTATACTGGATGTTGGTTTTGGTGGTGGTTCAAGTATCAAATATATGAAAGATCAAGGCACCGAGTGTATCATATATGGTGTCGACATATCAGAGGAATCTGTAAAAACAGCTACAAAAGAAAATCAAACATATGTTGATTCTGGTGAAGTTATATTGACCCTTGGTGATGTAGGGGATCTGCAATTTGAAAATGAGATTTTTGAGCTTGTTGTTGCCAGTCAGACACATATTTATTGGGATGAATTGAATACTGGATTATCAGAATGCTATAGAGTTTTGAAGCCGGAGGGAACACTTTTAATTACATGTGAAATTGATAAAATTGAATACCATCTTCCAGAGTACCAAAACCCAAATGACTTTGAAGCCCTACTCTATGAAACCGGATTTGAAAAAGTTGATGTAGTCATTAGCAATAATTACATAGCGTTTATTTGTGTAAAATAATAAATAGTATTCGAAATTCTTCAAATTGGAACACAATATTTATTTATTGTAGCGAGTTTCTATACATTAATAGGATATTTATTTATGTTTTATATTTGTGTAATTATATATAATCAAGGTTCCGGGAACCGCTCGTAGCCGGCATGGTTGCTCGTGAAATTACAGAGCATATGGTTGCCCTTCCATAAGCGGATGTTTACACAGGAGTTATTATGTTCCTTAATGATTCCATTCATCACTCCGCTTTTTGGAGAAGCCAGTGGATATCCGATTCCTTGTGATAATACTCGTACAATTAAGGTAAGATTCCCCTGGTGAAAAATCAGTTTGTCTTTCTTATCAATTGCCCTTGCACCATAATATGTGGCAAGGCGGTATTCCTTTCCTTGAATTATAACAACAGCAAAGGCACCAGAAAAGTGCAACCCACAAAATGGAATTTTTGCCATTGACAGGGTCATACTGCTCTGATTTGGGAAATCATTTGCATGAATCCAGACATAACGGCTGGGAAAGGAATGTCCGCTATCCCCTTCAATATAGCCAATGCCACCATTGAAGTCATATGGAGTTCCATTTATGGTAAGTGTCCCGTGAAGAGTATGTCTCATGCTGATGATAACATGGCGGCATTCCATGGGAAAAAAGCGGAAGATACCCATAATATCTGAACGAAGCGGCATTAGCTTCCCGTATCGGATACACCCAGTGATTCCTGGTAGTGAAATTTTGATACCCTTTGATGAAAATATGTTGTTTCCGATTTGAATTGTCTTTCCAAACTTAGCATATGAGTAGTAGAAGCAATTGGATTCCCATGGGGTGATTACCTGAATAAATGCCCCAAGTTCTGATATGCCGGGAATAAATGCTATAGTTTGTCCACTTTTTTGATGCTTGAAATAATAACCTTTGAAATATTCCACAGCTCGTCAACCCTTCCTTGAACGAAATCCATTTTATCATGTTAACTGATTCAAGAAAAATTAGTTTATCCAAAAGCTGCATACATATACAGAAAAAAAGGGGGATATATTATTAGCAATTTAAAGCTTCTTTCCACCATGAAAACCCAATGGTTGCACTTGCAGGTTCATTCGGTGTCTCGGGATTAGATAGGAAAATGATAAAGGAACCTCCTGGTGGAAATATGAATTTGCCTGATTCTTCGTCACCGATTGTGACTTCAGGCAATGCCCTTCTTACAAAGGCTCTAACCCCTCCCTCAGGCTCGCCGGATACATCTGATAACTGATATAGTTTCATTTTGGGTTTTGGTGGAGGACATAGAGTAGTGTTACCTTGAAATATCGTATTCACTTTTGTTCCTTGTCCGGGAGGATCGGAATTGAAATATATACGTGCCCGAACAGGTGATTGCCCGATATTTGATACCTCCCAGAAATATATGTGTAAATTGACTCCGGAACCGATTGGATTAAATATTTAGTGAACATTTTTATCGATATAGCTGCGTTAACGGATACGCTAGTAACTGTAAAGAAATTACCTTGACAACTATATCACTCTGATATACCATGTGCTATATCAGAGTGATACAAGGAGGAAGGCTATGAATATATTGTTTATAAATGCAAATTTGCATGGGCATATTAACCCTACGCTTGGATTGGTTAAAAAGCTGACTGAGAGAGGAAACCAGGTCAGCTATTTTTGTTCCGAACCATTTTCGGAACAGGTAACTAAGATGGGAGCAAAATGGATTGGATTCAGTAACAAGTTGAATCAGTTTTTGAATGAATATCGTCCCACGGACAGGCATCCGTTTTTTATGTTGATGGAATATATTCTTTTGTATGATGAGGTGGTGCTGCCAGCGATATTGGATATTGTGAAAGAAGATCTGTATGATATGATTATTTGTGATTCTATCTTCGGAGGAGCCTGTTTTTTAAAACACTTGACTAAAATTCCTGTTGTGTGTTCCCACTCCTCATTTGCGATGAGTCAGGCACCGGTACCAAAAAGGATGCTTGCGCCAGGATTTCATCCTCAATTGGATCATTGCTATCAAATTTTAAAACGAATTTGTGAAAGCTATAAAATCGAGGAGCCTTCATTGGAACAGGTTTTTACGAGCAAAGGAGATTTGAATATTGTATACACCACTTGTTCTTTCAACGGAGATGATGGGGTACACGAGCCGGATTATTTATTTAGCGGTCCGTCCATTGACCGGTTGCAGAAAGCATCTGGTTTGGATTTTTCCGTGGTAGGTGACAAAAAGCTTATATATATCTCACTTGGAAGTCTGAATACAGACTTTTTAGATTTTTATAAGACATGTATCTTGGCCTTTTGTAATACAAATTATTATGTATGCATGTCCATTGGAAAAAAGTGTGAAGATACACAATTAGGTGAAATTCCACAAAATTTTATGGTAAAGAGTTTTTTGCCGCAGCTAGAGATTTTAAATAGGGCTGATGTATTTATCACTCATGCAGGTTTTAATAGTGTGAATGAAGCTTTATATTTTGGAGTCCCTATGCTTGCACTCCCTCAGGTCAATGACCAACATATGGTGGCAAAGCGTCTGGTCACTATGCAGCTGGGAATGGCTGAAAGCATGAAGGAATTGTCTCCTGAAATACTGAGAACTAAAATAGAAACACTCATAACAAATAGGGAAATCAAGGAAAACTGTATGCAAATTTCTCGGGAAATGAAAAATTTTGCTAAACTCGAGCAGACAGTATGTGAAATTAGAAAATATGCTAATGCGTGGAAAGAAAGGGGATAAAGATGGGGTTAAAAAATAAGTCCATGTATGCTATTTTGGGAATTTTGAATCTCTCACCAAGTACCGGCTATGACATAAAAAAGTACAGTGACAAGGTACTCTCTGGATTTTGGAATGAAAATTTTGGACATATCTACCCAACATTGAAAAGGATGTTAGCAGATGGGACAATTGAAATTGTTTTCAGAGAGAAAAATGAAAAGAAAGTCCGGTATGGAATAACCGAAAAGGGGAAGCGTGAGCTTGAGACATGGCTATTGGAAGAAACCATGCAACAACCAATGCGTTCTGAGTTTATGCTAAAATTATTGTTTTCAAGCAGCCAGCCGCGGGTAAATGTAATTCGAATGCTAGTGAATTATAAAGAACTACATGAAATGAATATAGAAAAGTATCTTGGAATGCAAAAAGATTTAGAACAGGGTATTCAGGAAATAACGAAGGAGCGAGTCTGTTTTCTAAAAGCGGTTCTTAGAAAGGGTATCATATCCGGTGAAGCTGCTATCCGTTGGTGTAATGAAACAATAGAGGAACTGCAGCATTCCTAGACATGACCTATAATGAGACGAAAAGTCATGATTTGCATATAGTATATAAATACCAATATTTTTAAGGAAGTATATGTATACGGATAATTATGTGGTAAAGTCTTTGGAACAACATTTGTTCTTTGGGCGTATTATGAAAGAACATTCGTTGTTCCTGAAGGCAGGTTTTACTCTTGCAGACCCCTCTTTTTCAAAACGAGCTGAGTACTATAAAAGGGAGTTTGAAAGTCTGCTGTGGCAGGCAGTCATACTTGGAGATGGTATCATAAGCCGAGAAGTGTTGCATTCGGGTGAAATAGTAACAGAATTTACAGCCATGGCAGAAAAACAAACAGAATGTTTTACCGGTATTCAAATCAATAAGGAGATAACCAGCAAAGAGTTACGGTTAAGTCCTTGTTATAATCTTCGCTGTGAGAGTTCAGTAAAGTATTGCCAGGTACAGAAACTGAATCAAACTGCTCTTCGACTGCTTGACGGATTAATTTCCCTTAAGGAAGAAATCTTGCAAAATGTTTTATGTTGTAAAATGTATACGGTAAACTATCCTTTGTTAATTGAGCACATAATCAGAGAAGCAAAATTATACAGAGAGTTCATCCGTACACTGGAAAGAGAACACAACCTGAATGACCAGTCAATGAAAGATTTGGAATGTTTTTGGAATCAAATCATGATGGAACATGCCATGTTTATACGAGGTCTTTTGGATCCTACTGAAATGGATTTGTATCATTCGGCAGATGACTTTGCAAAAGAGTATTCCGCATTGTTAACCACCTGCCATAGTGCATATGATCAAACTTTAACAGCAGCATCTTTGGAAGCAACCATGAAGTTCAGAGATTTTAAGAAGGCCGGAGCAGAGGGGATTGAACAATGTAAAATTCGTTCCATTATTTTACCTCTTCTCGCTGACCATGTGCTACGTGAGGCAAATCATTATATTAGGTTATTACAATATTGACAAAAGGTAACAACATCATGAGCGGTCTTTGTTAACTGCCATTCATGATGTTGTTTTCAGTTATAAATTCTCATGATATAATACAAACGTAACTGCATGAAATAAAGTTTGCATATGGTTGATTTACAGATTCTGCAGTGGATATTCCTGAGGGGGGGAATAGTGAAAGATAAATCTTTCACTTTGGTTTTGATTGTATGTGTGCTAAAGCACGCAGATGGGAATAAGTGTGAAAGATAAATCTTTCACTTTGGTTTTGATTGTATGCGTGCTAAAGCACGCAGATGGGAATAAATATGCTAAAAGTGTTTTTGGTAGAGGATGAGTTTGTAGTAAGAGAAGGAATCATGCATAATATTGACTGGCTATCTCATGGGTATGATTTTTGCGGGGAAGCAAGTGATGGTGAACTTGCACTTCCCATGATTGAAAAACTCCAGCCGGATATCTTGATTACGGATATCAAAATGCCCTTTATGGATGGACTGACTTTAAGTAAGCTTATAAAGAAGGAATTTCCATGGATAGAAATCATTATATTATCAGGATATGAAGACTTCGAATATGCAAAAGCAGGTATAAAGATAGGAGTTGCCCAGTACCTTACTAAACCGATCAGTGGAGAAGAGCTACTAAGGGAGATAGGCAATCTGGCTGATAAAATAGAGGAAAAACACAGAGAACAGGAATACAAAAAGAAATACAAAAAGGATATGGAAGAAATGCTTTTGCAGGAGAGGAAAAACTTCTTTCAGTATCTTGTTGCAGGCAGCAGATCCATGCTTGAGTTAATGGAAATGGCAGATAAACTACATATTTCAATTTCATCCATCTGGTACAATATTCTTTTACTGAATCAAAAGTCTTTAAGACATGCGCAAAATGAATATTCAAATAGTCTGATTGAGATTGAGCAGAAACTGAAGAATTTCTCTGAGGATCATCATTTTTTGTTATTTGATCGTGAATTAGAAGGAAAAGCACTACTGATTAAGGCTGATTCTATAGAGGAATTAGAACAGGTTCAGAATGATTATCTGAACAAAATGAAGGTTGTACTAAATCAATATGACAAAATACAATACTTTGTGGGGATTGGAAAACCCGTTAATCGATTGCGGGAGTTACCCATCTCCTTTGAAAGAGCCTGTTACGCCTTTGCTCACCGTTATCTGGTGAAAGGAAGCTGTATCATCAACAGTGGGGAACTGGAACGTGAGGAGTATCATCATCCTGAAGAATTTCATATCAGTAATGTAAGTCCCAAGCAGCTTAACCGGGCCAGGATAAAAGAATTTTTAAAGCAGGGAGTCAGAGATGAAACAAAATATTTTGTAGAAGAGTTTTTTAAAAACCTGGGAATCAGTACAGTTAAATCCTATATGTTCAGGCAATATATTGCAATGGATGTATATTTTTGTGTAGCAGAGTTTTTAGAGGAACTACAGTTATCAGGAGAGAGCATCAATAGCTTTGATGTTACTTCTGAAGTATTGCAAAATGTGGAAAGTACCACACAGTATGTAATCAGTATCATTGATAAAACCTTGGAATGGCGTGAAAAGTCAGCAAGTAACCGTTATGATAATGTAGTAAATCAGGTCATGAATTATATTGAAAAAAACTATGGGGACGCAGAATTATCCCTGAATCTGCTTGCTTCTCATGTGAATTTTTCACCCAACCATATGAGTATGATTTTTAGCCAACAGACAGGACAAACACTGATCAAGTATTTAACAGATTATCGAATGAACCAGGCAAAAGAATTGCTTCGCTGTACAGGGAAGAGAAGTAGCGAGATCAGCTTGCAGGTGGGATATAGAGACCCCCATTATTTTTCATATCTGTTCAAAAAAACACAGGGGATAACCCCTACACAATACCGTAGTGGGATGAACCCTGAGGGGGATAGATAAGTGAAAGATAAAATAAAGCAGATTTTATACAACCTGACACTGGCTACTAAAATCAGGTATTCATATCTTATTATCCTTGTTCCTATGGTCATAGTACTAAGTATATGTTTTTATAATTTGTGGAGTGGAAATCGTAAATATGAAGAAATGATCAACTCAGCTGTAGTTGCCAGTGAATTCAGTCTTGATTTTAAAAAGGATTTTGATTATGAAACCTATCTTTTGATTGTGGAAAATAAGTCTATTGAAGAATCGGGACTCAATGATTTGTTGCATCAGGCAAATCGAGTGGTAAAGGAACTGGAGGAGTCTACTAACTCAAAAGAAAATACCAGTCGTTTAAAAAGTGTAAAAAAATACTTAAAAAACCTGCAGATCTATAAAGACCGTATTAAACAAAACCTGACAGAAGGGAATAAGTATGAGGAAAATATCGAAATATGGGAAAATGACGTACAAATCGTTACATCACTGATCAGGGAAAGTGTTCTGCAATACATATTCTATGAGATCAGGGACATTCAGCAGGCGCGTACCGAGTATCAGGATTTTTATGTTACGATGATTAGAATTTCAGTGATTTCCTTTGGATGCATTTTCTTGTTGATCATAATTTTATCCTATTATGTTCCACGAAGTATTACCAGTCCCATTAAGGATATCAGCAAAGTAACTGACCAGGTAGCAAAGGGTGACCTTACTATCAGGTCAAATGTGAAAGCGGGAGCGGAGGTTGGAGTTCTAAGTCAATCCTTAAACTCCATGATTGATAAGATCAATGAATTGCTTGACCAGGTCACAAAGGAACAGATCAGGCTTCGAAAAGCAGAGCTGGAATTACTACAGTCCCAGATTAATCCCCATTTTTTATATAATACACTGGATACCATTGTCTGGTTGGCAGAAGGGGGAAATCAAAAGCAAGTAGTTAGTATGGTAAGGAGTCTATCTGAATTTTTTAGGACATCCTTAAATCAAGGGAAGGATGTTGTATTAGTAAGAGATGAGCTTCAGCATGTAAGAAGCTATTTGGAAATACAGCAGGTAAGATATCAGGATATTTTAGAATATGATATTCAAGTACCTGAGGAGTTGTATCAATGCATGATACCCAAGATCACCATTCAGCCCCTGGTTGAAAATGCTTTGTATCATGGCATTAAAAATAAGCGTGGTTTAGGAAAAATAATAATTAATGGAATTTTGGAGGAACAGCATTTTCATATATATGTAACAGATAATGGAATTGGTATGGAGGATGAGCGTCTGAGAAAGGTGACAGACGGTATAAATCATAAACCACTGGGCGAAAAGGATATCTACGGATTATATAATGTAAATGAACGTATCAGACTGAAGTTTGGGGAGTCATATGGCATCCATATTGAAAGTTCCTATGGGGAGGGAACTGTAGTAAGAATTAAGCTTCCTTTTGAACCGGCAACCGGGAAAGAATAGAAAAACCAACTGTAATCGTAAAAAAGTGAAACATGAAAATATACAAGATAGAATAATCAACCTTTCCGCAAGATATCTGAATGGATTAACTTTCAAGAGAGCTATAGAATATAACTAATAAGGGAATTGTCCTTTATAAAACCATATAAATGTCTATTGGAGGGGGATTTATGAAGAAGAAAATTTTAGCTGTTCTGTTGGCAGTAACAATGTCACTGGGTCTGATTGCCTGTGGGAAATCAGAAGCAACATCCGGAAAAGGTGGATTGATTAAGGTAGGAATTATCAACAATGATCCCAATGAATCTGGATATCGTACTGCTAATGACAAGGATTTAAAAGCAACCTTTACGGAAGCAAACGGATATGAGGCATTCTTTTCTTACAG
>DATERV010000072.1:0-11698 GCA_035271185.1 Lachnospiraceae bacterium
TTGGATGCGAATAACAAGCTTAGAATCATGATTCAGAGGCTGAAAGAACAACGTAGTGAACAATAAAAAATGTTAACTTAATAAGAATCAAGTGTTTCGGGGGTGTTGCCATGTGGCGAACACCCCCGAATTTAAGATAACGATGTACTCTTAGGACTTTGCTTAATACTTACTGCTAAATCAGTTCCAATAACAGCACCCATGCATGTCATTACCTAATACATTTCTAATAACCACTTTATATTATCTTTATCCATCATTTTTTTTCATCCATGTCTCTATCCTTGTAAACAATACACTCCCTACCGACATGGCAGGATACGCAACTAAGCCATCTCTGCCTTTTTGCCCCTGTTAGAGGAGTAACCTCCCCTAAAACCCCTGATATTTTATGTTCCCCATGGAATTTCCATTGGGAACATATTAGGCCCAAATCAATTTCATCTTTTCCTAATTACCACACACTATCATCATCCATAGTATACACCCACACCTGCATTTCCTCATCCAATGCAAGCCTCACATATTCCATCGGATCATCAATTGCCATTGTATCCAACCTACCCTGTGAATTCAGGGTTGTCTCTATCCCACCTTCCCAATTTCCACAATCCAAACGTAATACATATCCTGCTTCATACACCGTTACATCAATACAATTTTTCTGTTCATTATACCTTGCGTATATTCCCTACATCATAATCATCATTTCTCAAAATTCCAAACAACATTTAAAATTCCATTCATTCTTCTACAGATAAAAAACAAAAAGCAGCATGCCCAAATTGCCTTTAACAGACAATTTCATAACACACTGCTTTCACATACATTCCATGTACCGATTCCCATATCACAAATTATCTTCTGTAATCATTTTCCATCGTTACAATTCATTTAATTTTTACACATTACAGTCAAAAGACCTCACATCAATTTCTCTTATAAACCCAATTAGCACCAAAGTAACCGACACCACCGAGCTCATGATAAACCCAGGTGACACCCTAGATTTCTGACACTTTTTTGCCGTTTTTGACTCCAATTTTGACACCTTTTGACTCCAATTTGACCCCATAACATACGATATTTTACGATAAGAAAAAACACTTTCAAATCGCTGTAAATCGCTTAAAATACGCTTTTCAAAGCATTTCTTACAACTCATAAGGCGTCACCTGATAAACATAATAATTCAACCAATTACTATACAAATTATTACAGTGTGACCTCCACTGTAACGATGGTTTCTGGTTCGGATCATCACCTGGGAAATAATTGTTTGGAATATGGATTGGTAGGCCTTTGTCCAAATCCCTGTGGTACTCGTTGTTTAATGTATAACGGTCATATTCCGGGTGACCGTTTACAAAGATCTGCCTGCCCTCGTTGGCAATGGCAAGGAACACACCGGCTTCTTCTGATTCAGCCAGTACGGTGATATCCTTGCAGGCGTGTATTTTGTCTGCAGGGGTTTCCGTATGACGGCTGTGAGGGGCTAAAAAGACATCATCAAATCCTCTTATCAAAGGTACTTTTCTGTTAGAAATCTTAAGGGCATATACCCCAAACAGTTTTTCAGAAAGCTGTCTTTTCTGGATGCCATAATAATGATAAAAAGCTGCCTGTGCTCCCCAACAGATATGAAGGGTGGAGGTGACGTGGGTTGTGGACCAGTCCATAATCTCACAGACCTCATCCCAGTAATCCACCTCCTCAAAGGAGATATCTTCTACCGGTGCACCCGTCATAATCAGTCCATCAAACTTTTTGTCCCTGATCTCATCTAAAGTGGTATAGAACTTATTCAAATGGTTTGCGGAAGTATTCAGTGAGGTATGGCTCTTTACATTTAAAAACGTTACATCTACTTGTAACGGCGTATTAGACAATGCCCGTAACAGCTGTAACTCCGTGTCCTGTTTTATCGGCATGAGATTCAAAATGCAAACCTGAAGTGGACGGATGTCCTGGTGCATAGCACGGTTTTCATCCATCACAAATATATTCTCATTTTCTAATATCTCTATAGCCGGTAAATCGCTCTGCGTCTTAATTGGCATGCTCGTATCCTCATTTCTCTATCTTTATCTATCAACACTTTAGTCATTTTCGTTGTATTACGTTAATTACCCTAAACCAGATACTGGTTCATAAAATCCTCTTCTGAAAGAATAGGAATCTCTAATTCATTGGCCTTTTTATTCTTGGAAGAAGAAGATGTAACATCATTATTGATCAGACATTTCGTTTTTGAAGTCACACTTCCGGTTACTTTACCGCCACGTTTTTCAATCTCTTCCTTTAAGGCATCACGGTTCTCATAATGAATTAAGCTGCCAGTCACCACAAAAGATAATCCGCTCAGATTCTGACTTCCCTCTTCAACAACAGGAACTTCTACATGCAGCTCTTTACAGAGTCTGTCCAGTCTTTCCAGGTTTTCAGCCTCGGACATATAATCCACTAAAGCGGAGGCAATGATTCCACCCACCCCTTCAATGACGCTCAGTTCTTCCACGTCAGCATCAATTAATCTCTGGAGTTCAAAGGAAAAATGTTTACAGATCATCTTTGCGTTGGCCAGACCAATATTGGCTATACCCAGACTATAGATGAGTTTGGGTAAGGTAGTATTTCTGGCCTTTTCAATGCTGTCCATCAGATTCTGATAAGATTTTTCCCCGAGGCCTTCCATGATCACAATTTGTTCTTTGTAATCTGAAAGATGAAATAGATCAGCAAACTCATGAATAAATCCCATGCCAATAAACTTTTCCAGAGTGGCTTCTGACAGACCATCTATATTGATGGCATCTCTACTTACAAATAACGTAAATGCCTTGATCTTTTTTACTGTACAATCCGGATTGTTACAATACAGACTTTCTGTATTATATACGGATTTAATTTGTGTGTGTTCGCCACAAACCGGACAAGTATCTGGAATATCCAGTTGATTACTACAGGTCAGGTTCTCTGCTATCTGAGGAATGATCATATTGGCTTTATAGACCATAATCTTATCCCCGATTCCTAACTGTAACCCCTTCAAAATACTGATATTGTGTACAGAAGCTCTGCTCACAGTAGTGCCCTCTAGTTCAACCGGCTCAAAGATAGCGACCGGATTGATCAGTCCGGTACGGCTGGGCGACCATTCTATCCGAATCAAAGTGGTTTCTCTGATTTCGTCCACCCATTTGAAAGCAATCGAATCTCTTGGAAACTTTGCAGTCCTGCCTAATGATTGGCCATAGGCGATATCTTCATAAGTAAGCACCAGGCCATCAGAGGGAATATCATAATGCTCAATTTCTGTTTCAAAATTTTTGATAGCATCCTGGATGGTATCCTGTGTCACCTGCACATGCTCTACCACTTCAAATCCTAACTTTGCCAAAAAGTCAAACTGCTCACTACGGGAATTGTGAAAGTCCATTCCATCTGCTTGTACAAGGTTGAACGCAATAAAGCGCACATTTCTTTGAGCTGTAATCTCATTATTCAGCTGTCTGACGGACCCGCTGCAGAGGTTACGGGGATTTTTATACTTTGCATCTGCCTCCGGAATCTGTTCATTAATCTCAGCAAAGTCTGAGTAAGTAATAACCGCTTCCCCACGTAGTACCAGATCGCCCTTATAAGAAATGGACAATGGCAGGTTCTTAAATGTCCGTGCATTATTGGTAATGACTTCCCCTACTTCACCATTTCCTCTGGTAACTGCTTTTGCAAGTTTTCCTTCATAGTACGTTAGTACTACGGTCAATCCATCCAGTTTCCAACTTAAAATTGCAGACTTACCCTGCATCCAATTTTGGAGTTCCTCTCTGCTTTTGGTCTTTCCCAAAGAAAGCATAGGACTCTCATGATGCTCTTTTGGCAATACATCCACAGATTCATATCCTACATTCACCGTGGGACTGTCCGATAAAGTAACACCGGTTTCTTCTTCTAATTTCTCCAGCTCATCATAAAGTCTATCATATTCAAAGTTGCTCATCATCTCACGATCCTCAGCATAATAGGCCTTTGAAGCCTCCTGTAAGGTAGCAACCAGTTCTTTCATCCTGTTCATTTTTTTAGTTTCCATGTCTTTCCCCACTATCTGTTAAGTCCACACATTTTATATAATAACATCAGTTCTTCTTCTGTTAATTCCCTGAACTGACCATTTTTCAGACCATCCAGAGTAATATTCATTACTCGAATTCTTTTTAGCTCGTTAACCTGATATCCAAAGGTCTGGCACATGCGTCTGATCTGTCTGTTGACTCCCTGAGTCAAGGTGATATGAAACGTATATTTACCGGATTTCTCCATCTTGCAGGGCCTTGTATGGATATCAAGTTCCTTGAGATAAACACCCTGCTCCATTTTCTGTATAAAATCATCTGTTATTTCTTTGTCTGTCTTTACGACATACTCCTTTTCATGTCCATTGGCACCACGCATCATGGACTGTATCAGTTCCCCATCATTGGTAAGTAGCAGAAGACCTTCTGAATCCTTATCCAATCGCCCTGCATAGGTAACCCTTATCGGATAGTGAATCAAATCCATGATTATTTTTTCTGCATGGGGATCTCTTTCCGTACATACAATCCCCAATGGTTTATAGAAAGCCAGTACTACCTTTTTACTCTCCGGCTGAATCTTCTTTTTCCCTACCTGCACAATATCCTGTTTACTGACTTTGTCACCGGTAGCTGCCACTTTGCCATTAATGCTCACCTGTCCCTGTTCAATCAGCTTGTCCGCATCCCTTCGGGAACAAATGCCGCTCATGGCCAGATACTTATTAATTCTGATTTTTTCCTCAGCCTGCATTTTTCTCTCCCCGGAAGATTATGATTAGTTTCTGGATTTATATCTAGACTAAACTCTATTACTTCCTAATGTCGTCACTATACACATCTTTTGCTATTATAACAAATAAATTCATGGAATTCTATAACCTATCCATATTTCTTGTTACCGTTGTAGTATCTGCCAGCGATAAGAATGTAAAACTCTAATATCACTTCAGGTACATAGAAGTATTGTGATTCTCTATGGACAGCAGTAGAAAATAGTAGCCCTAACAGAGAAAAATTCATATAGGGCTAAGTAAAAGGAAAGGAGAAAAATAGCAGAAATCAGTAGCCCTATTAGGGAAAAATTCATATAGGGCTAAGGAAAAGTAATAGTAAGGGGAAAAATAGCAGAAAACAGTAGTCCCAATAGAGTAAAATTCATATAGGGCTAAGGAAAAGCAGAAGGAAAGGAAAATGAAATTATTCTACAACCACTTCTCCGTGTATGACAACCCGGTCTTCATCCGGACATTTTGCATCAAAACATTTCATTCTTGTATTTCCATAGTCCAGTTTGGCTCCGTTTAACAATGCATATACAGACGGATAGATGCTATTCCATAGTTCGTGGCAGATTGGAGGACAAAGATCACAAACAAGAAATTGATCCCCTTTTTTACAATATCCGCCTCTGCAGCTGCTTTCTGTAATAGTAATAAGTACTTTGGGCATATAATCTCCTCTGAAAATTAAAATTTATTTGTTTCAATTATACCAAAACAGCCCATCATCTCCAAGCAAAACTTGAAAATGATGAGCTGCCTCTTGCACCAATTACTCGGATAACCAGCTCCTGATTGACATCTAAGAAAAGGTCCTACTACTTTTTATCATCCCTGTCCAATCTTTTCTCTACCAAAAATGGAATTAATTATCCAACCAGCGGCTCAATATATTTCTTAATCAACTTGATCCGATCTTCTGCTTTCGGTTTAAAATAACAGGCAATGGCCACTACCAGATTTTTCTTAGGATTCACGTATATAATATTTCCGCCGTCTCCCATGGCCGCAAAGGACTTTTCCTTCTCGTCAATGACCCACCAAAGATAACCATAGGATAATTTACCCCACTTACTGTGTTCACTGGTGCTTTCCTGAATCCATTCTTTTGAAACGATCTGCCTTCCATCCCATATTCCATCCTGCAAATAGAGCTGGCCGATTTTGATCATAGCAGAGGGTGACAGCATCAGTCCCCAGCCACCTGTTTGAACGCCTGTAGGACCGGCAACCCAGCCACTTACTGTCTTGCTGTGATAGAACTCCATCTGCTCCTCTTTTGTTTCGAAAACCACATCGCACGGAACATCAATTCCAAGTGGTCCAAATAAAGTTTCCTTAGCAAAATCCAGTACGGATTTTCCAGTAACGTTCACTAGTATACCAGAGAAAATATCCGGTCCAATCAGAGGTGCATAACGAAACTCACCAATCTTTCCCTTTCCTCCCAGCAAATCAAGCGAAGCTTTCACCCAGTCCGGACTTGTAAAATACTTGGTGTAAGGTGCAAATCTGTATTTGTAAGGTGCTGTCATAGTAAGCATATCCTTTAGGGTGATATTCTGTATGGTTTTCTCTCCTTGCTTTACAATATAATCAGGAAAAAACTCTATTACCTTTTGATCTATACTCTTGATATATCCACGATCTATGGCAATGCCCATTAATATGGACAGTACACTTTTGGTTACGGAAAATACATGCATAGGACTATTATCCGTACATTCATCCAAATAATATTCATATACTACTTTTCCATCCCTCTGCGCTATTATCCCTCCTGTATTGCCATACTTTTGTCTGATTAGCTGTTCCAACTCTTCTTTTGAACACATAACAAATATCCTCCATCTCTTTCACTATTTAGATTGAAATGGGCTCAATTGGGAGATAAATGTCCACCTGAATGAGATGATCTTCAGTCTCATCAGGATTGTTCAGATATTCCTCAAACGGGCAGGCATTTCCGGGAACATAGCCACTTGTCATAAGCCACTTTTGGTACATGTAGTCCCATGCATCTTCAAACTGTTCCTGATAGATTTCAAAATGTCCTACCGCATAAAGACCTCCGGGCAACTTCATCACACCCAGGTCTCCCTCTTTCTCCACAGATAGATGATCCGGAACAGTGAGGCACAAACTAGTTCGAAACTGCTCCTCTTTTCCAAATTCCGGATTATCATGATACGTCACGATGACTCTGTTTTCTCCCTCCGACAAAAGCTGTTGTTTAGCTGCTCCTTCAAATAAGCGTTTCATTAAGCTTACATAATCCTTAGCTAAAGAGGTATATGTGCCGGTATGCCTGACATACACTACCTGCTTTTCTCGTAAGTTATGAATGGCAACCTGTCCTGTGGTGGGAAATGGATTTTCTACCCATTCTTTTTCTGTTACGGACTTATTGTACTCAGATATAAAAATGGATTCTTTGCATTTCGTGCTTTTCTGTTTCCGATACGCGCTGGGGCTCATTCCATATACATTATGAAAGGCACGTGAGAATACGGCTGAATCTGCAAACCCCAAATCCAGCGCAATATCAGTCAGATTTTTGTCCCTTCTGTGTGCCAACAGAAAAAGGGCTTGCTCCATTCGGATTCGATTCACATAATGAGAAAGAGGCTCATGTAATACACTGTTAAAAATACGGTTAAAATGATACTTAGAGAATCCTGCCACGCCGGCTAATTCTTCTGTGGACATATTTTTCCCGTAATGCTGGTCTATATAGTCCTGCACCTTATGAATTCTATGTATGTATTCTTCCTTACAATCCTTTTGTGACATTCTCTTTACCTCATATACTAAACGTCCTGTTTCTTTGAAACATACAATATTCCCAC
Source organism: Lachnospiraceae bacterium (assembly GCA_035271185.1). Taxonomy (GTDB): domain Bacteria; phylum Bacillota; class Clostridia; order Lachnospirales; family Lachnospiraceae; genus Acetatifactor. Next base: position 7,708 of record DATERV010000072.1, read on the forward strand.
AATTGATACTACTGTAAAAAAAGCGAGGCTTGCATATGAAACCCACATGGGAAATGAATAACTCATTTCAAATTGTTTCAAATCCATAATTCTCCAAGCAACATCAATAGGAAGTAATGCTGCCAATAGCGGAACCCAGGAGGCAAGGAAGGATGCTAAGGAATAAACGATACTAATGCAAATAGATAATAGAAATCCCTTCTTCACAATAATGGATACCAACATGACAGGCAAAATACAGACAAACATCAAAATACCTGCTAATAGGTAGGTCTGCAAACCTTCCATAAATTCAGTTGGAGTAACTGTAACACCAATCAAAACACCTGATAGGTTTAAGCAATAAGTAAAAAGACTCATAGAAATAATGGATACAAACATGACAGTGATTTTTCCCACTGCTAGTTGTATGCGCCCTACAGGAATGATCAGTAGGTTTTTATAGGTGTTTTCTATACTCTCTCTGCAAAAAATATAAGCACCGAAAACACCGAAAATACACGGCCAAAGGAGAATGATTTGTGGCCATAGATTTTGCGATACATACTGCATCCAAGTAAACTTTCCAGGCCTAGAAAGATTTATCCCCAAAGCCATAATGGGCAAAATGAAACAGCTGCCAATTCCAATCCATAACATGCTGGAACCTTTTAGCTTTTTGAATTCTGTTTTGATAATATTACCCAATTGAAACACCTCCCGTCAGCTTTAGGAAGTACTCTTCCAGATTCCCTTTTTTCACGGAAAGCTCTGAAACGCCGATCCCACTTTTGACAAGTACTCGGTTGATATTCTCCAAATTACCATCTACTTGAAAAATTTTTATCTCATTATCATTGAGAATTTCAAAATTGCTGATGGCAAGCTCTTTCTCAAGTATGGGAATGGTTCTATTCATATCAGAAACAGTCATCTTCACATAATGTCGATTTCTATGACGAATTTCTTCCATTGTTAGCTCTTCTACCAATACACCCTGATCAATAATACCAACTTTATCTGCCATCTGTTCCACTTCGCTCAAAATATGACTGGAAATAAGCACTGTCACACCATTTTCTACAGACAGCTTCTTAATCAATAGACGAATCTGTTGGATGCCAATAGGGTCTAAACCATTCGTAGGCTCATCTAAAATAATAAATTCCGGGTTGTGCATCATAGCCATGGCAATACCAAGTCGTTGCTTCATTCCAAGCGAATATTGTTTGACTTTCTTTTTCGTTTCTTTCTCCAGATTAACAGTTTGCAAAGCATCCTCAATAGAGTTCTTTGACTGTGTCCCTCTTAAGTCCATAATGATTTTTAAGTTTTCTTTTGCTGTCAGATTTTCATAGAATGCCGGTGACTCAATCAAGGCACCTATCCTTCCGAAAACTTTCTTTGTAGGAGCTTTCATCTTTTCACCAAAAAGGATGACCTCTCCACTGGTGGGCTTCAACAAGCCTGTCACCATTCGTATTGTAGTTGTTTTCCCTGCACCATTGCGTCCTAAAAGACCATAGATTTTGCCTTGTTCCACATTTAGATTTACGTCATGTACTGCAAACTGCGTGCCATATTGCTTTGTTAGACCAATGGTTTGTAAGACCATATTCATCATAAATTCCTCCTTATTTTTGAATTTGGTTACAGTATATCAGGGAGATATTATATGGCACTGATATAAATCTGACATTTATCTGACATTTATTTAGCTTCGGGAAAAGTAATACGAAAAACGGTATCTCCTGGAATGGAAAGAAGGATTTCAATGTTTCCATTCATTTTCACCGCAAGCTCCTTTACAATAGCAAGTCCTATTCCACCACCTCTTGATCTTGCATGATCTGCTTTATATAGTCTGTCAAAAACAAATGGTAGATGCTCTCGCTCAATACCTTTTCCTTTATCTGCAATATCAATATGAACGCTATTTAACTCTTTATTAATAAACACACCAAGATATTTCCCCTCGCCGCCGTGCGTTAGTGTGTTTTTCACAAGATTTTGTATGATGCGAACAAAACTATCCTTATCAACAAAAATATTGATTTCTTCATTAGGAATGGACGATTCCATCTCGATTTTCTCATTTTCAATAATAGGTAGAACATCTATCAGCACTTGTCTAGTGATCTCACAAACATCCACTTTTTGCATCGATAACTCAATTTCATTTGCATCACTCTGTACAAATTCAAAAAGTTGATTTACCTGTTCCTTAAGAAGGGTAGCCTTTTGGTAAGCTGTATGAATATAATCATCTTTTTGATTTTCGTATATTCTGCCCTGTACAATTGCTTCCAGATATCCGATGACGGAAACCAATGGTGTTCTGACATCGTGAGTCAGGTTAGAAATAAGCTGCTTTTTGGCAAGCTGTTCTTTTTCGTATTTCTCCTGCGCTGTTCCATACAAAGCAGCAAGCCGATTGATTCTAAAAGCAAGGTTTCCTAATGCATCCTCTTTTTTTGAAAAAATTTGTAATTTATTCTGACCGGCTATTATGCTGTCTATGGTATTCTGCATCACTGCAATTCTTTTATGGTAGGTATATTGATTGACTGTTAGAATTGTTATGATTATTAATAACAGTATTACTACAATAATTAGGCTTGTTTGCATATTAATCTACCTCACCATGGAAGCGGTATCCTAGCCCCCATACAGTCTGAATATACCGGGGAGTTTCTTGATTGTCCTCAAGCTTTTTTCTGAGCCTGCTGATCAGTGCCATAATGGTGTTATCATCATACAAAAAATCTTCCTCCCATACATTGCTGTAAATCTGCTTCTTTGTAAACACTTTCTGCGGATTTTGTGCCAATAGGCATAACAGCTTATATTCCTTCGAGGTTAACTGTACAATCTCATTGCATTTTAGAACAATGCATTTATCCATATCAATCTCCAAATCATGATAGTGAAGTACCGGACTTATCTTTCTATCTTGATCTGTTACACTGCATCTACGAAGTAAATTTTCTACTCTTGCTATCAGTTCAGATAAACCAAAGGGTTTTGTTATGTAATCATCCGCACCGGTTTTTAGTCCCAGCACCTTATTCATTTCTTCACTTTTTGCTGATAACATCAGAACTGGGATTTCACTGAACATCCTAATTTGCTTGAGGATTGTAAATCCATCCATTTCAGGCAGCATAACATCCAGAATGACCAAATTTACCTGGTTATTTTTGAGAAATGTAATTCCTGTTTTACCATCATGTAAGCAATTTACTTGAAAGCCCTCATTACCTAGGCATTGCTTCAGTAAGTTACACAGTTCGACATCATCATCTATTACCAATATTTTCTTTTCCATAGGAAACACCCCTCATACAACTTGCATTTTAGTCTTGCTTGTGTTTTGGTCTTGCTCTCATTTCTCTTGTAAATAATCCGAGGTTGTATCATTCTCCTCATTGTAGGCATCCTCTATCTTCAGTGAATCTATCACCTGCTCCTGTAAGAACTTCACACGGATGACTGCCTGTGGCCAGTTTATAGATACTTGGCTGTGTCTGCTCTTTTCCTTGGCCGTCTTACATATGACTTGCAGTAATTCCTCCATAACAGCTTTGGTGAGATAGCCACCTCTCCAATGAAAAGTTAGAACTTCTTCTTTTTTGATTGCTTGTAAGCAACGCTTTGCTACATCTTCCTGTTTGGTAAATGAAAGATTCTTCTCTTTATAGTAGAAGTGATCACCCTCGCTACACGACGGAACTTTGTATATCACTGGCTCATGGTCCTTGAATATACTCTTATCATCTAAATTAAAATAATCATATCTCACTTCTTTTTTTCCTAATGAATTATCGAAAGTAGCATCTAGATGATGCCAGATTCCATTGATTTGAATCACATTCCAAGCATGACGATATTTGATGTGCTTTTCCGGATTCTTTTCTGAAATAGCAATAATACAAGGAATTGATAGCTGATCACAAAGAATTTTAACAGATTTTGCTATTCCTTCACAAACACCGACTCCCTGCCCTAATGG
>DATERV010000073.1:0-28349 GCA_035271185.1 Lachnospiraceae bacterium
AATTGATAGAGAAAATGTAGGATTATAAATTGAAAAGATGAGGAATAGAAAAATTATGCTTAAGAAGAGTATTACTTATTTATTTATATTAGTTTTGGCAGCAACAATTGTATTTAGCACTAAAACCAGCGTTTATGCAGCGGAAGAAGATAGTGTATATGATGCAATTGATCAGTATTTACAAAAGGAAGTCGTGGAGGCACACATTCCCGGAATGTCAGTTGTGATCGTTGACAAGGATAAGGTATTGTTTTCCAATACATATGGCAATTGTAGTAGTATCGATGCTCCTTTTATCATTGGTTCAAACAGCAAATCCTTTACGGCGACTGCGATTATGCAGTTGGTTGAGCAGAATAAAATAGACTTGGATGAATCTATAGATAAGTATTTACCGAGTGCCTCTGAGGGAGATAACATTACAATCAGGCAGTTGTTGAATCATACAAGTGGAATTAGTACTTATGATACTCCGGAACATTATAAGGTTTCCTCCAACCAGGGAACCTATGTCTACGCAAATGCCAATTATAGTTTACTTGGGCAAATCATTCAAACTGTATCGGGATTGACCTATGATGAATATGTGAAAACACATATTTTTGAACCATTAGAAATGAAACATAGTTTTACTTCCTTGGAAGAAGCGAAGGATAATGGATTGATAGCCGGATATAGAAATTATTTTGGATTCATGGTTCCGGAGGAGCTTCCTTATCCTGATGTAGACAGTAAAGGTTGGCTATCTATTCCTACGGGATATATCATTTCCAGTGCACCTGACATGGGAAAATACCTACAGTTCTATCTGAAGGATGGATTAGATATCCTACAGCCGGAGAGTATTCAAACTATGTTTTATGACAATGTGAAAGTATCGGAGGATAGATTCTACGGGTTTGGATGGGGAGTGATGAATCATTATCCGGAACCTGTGATTTCTCACGGTGGACTTGTCGAGAACTATAGCGCACAAATGTTTATTTTTCCTGAAAGTGAAATTGCAGGAGTAATTCTAATTAATGACAATGACTATCTTGTGGCGAATGATATGACCGGTACTATTTTATACGGCGTATTAGCAATGCTGTTCGGTGAAGAACCAACCTATATCAATGAATCATCGTATGTAATGAAGCACTTGACTTATGATGGAATATATCTGGTCATTGTCATGTTATGCATACTTCCGCTATTCTTGTTTGGAAAATGGAAGAAACGGTTGAATTACAGGAAGAAAGTGAAAGTGATCATAAGCTTTACCGTCCTACACATAATGCTTCCAACATTGTTACTGCTTGTACCAAGAATACTTGGGACGCCTATGTCAGTGGTGAGAAGCTTTGTACCGGACTTCTATATAGTATTAGTCGGAGGTGCCTTTGTTGCTTATAGTACTGGATTACTAAAAATAATTCATTTATTAAGAAATATAAGAAAAAGACAAGCGGTGTAAAGCATGTTGTAAAACAAAAAAATCCTAAGACAGTATGATTAGTCATACGCCTTAGGATTTTTATATCTGATTTGTAGTAATCTACTTACTTATCTTCTAACCAAAACACCTTTTTCAACCATAAAGACTGGTCGATAAGATTCTTTTGCTTTTCTTAATCCCATTACCCCCATATCCTCTTCTCGATTAACATAGGTGTAATTTGAAAGTTCATGTATAATAAACTGCTGATTAATCATCTGATACGCTCCCTGTACATCGGAAAATGCCTTTTCAAAATGAATTATGAACATATCCTCGCCTGATTTTTCACCTAAAGTTAGTGCCACTATTCTTCCTGATGTTCTAATAATGCCACCAAGAAGGTTAAGTTCCTTTTTATACTTAATTCCCATAATGAGGACACAGATCTCTTCTGCTTTTTCCTTGTCCTTGCAGCACTTATTTTCTCTGCACCACTCTTTCACCATTTCAATACATTCCCCGGAATTCTCTACTGTAATACTTTCATAAACCCAGTCCGTATTTGTTTTAATAAATTTATTAATGTGATTTTTCTTTCCATGGTATTTTTTTCCAGAAAGATTTTTTAAGTCTTCTATTCTATATACGTAATCTGCATTATCTCTTACATAAGAAATATCATATTCACCAGGATATAATTTTTCGATATCATCAAACATATCTGGCTCAATCATATTCATTATTAACTTTATATCCTGCTCTTTACAATATTGAAATAACCATTCAAATGCTTTTTTCAAATCACCCTGCCCCATTGGAAATGCAAAATTATGTTCCTCATATTTCATAAACTTGATAAACAGCATATCTTCTGCAATCGTATATTGAATATTGTAAACTTCTGACCACAAAATTAGGTTTCCAACACTGTAATCACATGCTCTGTGCTTTCTCATATTCAAGTATTTTGTCAGTATGTCCCTATCAGCTATTGTTATTTTCTTAAACTGTTCCACTTTCTGTACCTCACTGTCATTTAATTGTACTTTTCCTTGTACCTTTATTTATTCTGTAGTAATTTCAGTTAAATTATTTATCCTTTCAATTTTTTATTGTTCTTCTTATTTTGGCATAAATAAGAGAAAGATAAAAGCTTTCTCATCTTTTTCTTTTTTATAGCTTATATGGATATGGCAGCGTAGCCAAGTATCCTGCTTCATATCTAAGCCGGTTACTAAAGTATTCATGATTCTTCTTTTGCAATGTAAGGCGGATATGGTACAGACATAGAGCCACTTTGACCACATAAAAAAGATAAAATGATTCCCATATTTCAGAAATTATCAGAGATGATTGGAAAAGAGAAAGTGGTATGGAGATATGATCTGATTTAGAATAATTGTGGAATCTTACTTGCCATCCATGTTGCCTGCTAGTTGAATTTGTATCGTAAAGTATCGCACACCTCCATTGTTTTGTAGGGTTAATCATTGTATTATATAGTATGAAAGGTAACAAGAATGCCTGAAAAATTATTTTAGAGTGACTTTTGATAAATCACTTCGTCAAGAACTATAAATGGATAAAGAAAAAATACAAGGAGAAACATATCATGAATAAAATAAGTGAATTTTTACCATTTATCATTCCACTTTTAATTGCGCAACTAGGACTTCTTATATATACGATTCATCACATTTTAAAGCATCAGAATTACAAACGTGGAAATCGTATCATTTGGCTTGTTATTACGATTGTTGGCATGGAGTTTATTGGACCGATTCTGTATTTCCTGCTTGGAAGAGAGGAATATTAATATGGATATGTTGACAATATCCCATGTTACGAAACGATTTGGTGAAAAGAGGGTACTTACCGATTTGAGTTTTTCTGTACCGGAAGGCAGTGTTTATGGTTTCGTTGGGCAGAATGGTGCAGGCAAAACGACTACAATGAAAATGATACTTGGTCTTATAGCTTCCGATAGTGGAGAAATTTATATAAACGGTGAAAGAGTTACTTATGGACAGAACAAGACAAACCATTATGTAGGCTACCTGCCGGATGTTCCTGAATTCTATTCTTATATGACACCGGCGGAGTATTTAAACTTTTGTGGTGAAATTACCGGAATGGAAACCAATAAAACAAAGAGTAGAACAGCAGAACTTCTTGCACTTGTTGGATTAGAAAATGAGAAAAGACGTATTAAGGGCTTTTCGAGAGGAATGAAACAGAGGCTTGGTATTGCTCAGGCACTCTTAAATCGACCCAAGCTGCTTATATGTGATGAGCCAACCTCTGCTCTCGATCCTATAGGCCGAAAGGAAATATTGGATATTCTGGTGTCTTCTAAAGAACAGACAACGGTGCTGTTTTCAACGCATGTCCTTTCAGATGTTGAAAGGATATGTAATGAGATTGCCTTCATCAATGAAGGAAAGATAGCCCTAAGTGGAACATTGGAACAAATCAAGAATATGCACCCGACAGTAGGCTTTGAAATTGAGTTTGAGAATTCAGCAGATGTAGATAAACTTCTTTCTGTCTTTCCCGATGGAAAGAAATGTGCAGAGAGGCATATTGTTTTCAATGACTTTGAAGAGCAGAAAATGACGGATGTATTAGGGTTTGTTGTTAATCAGAAACTTGTATTTAACAAAGTCGAGCGGTTGGAACCTACTCTGGAATCTTTATTCTTGGAGGTGGTAAATAAATGAAAACACTATTTGCATTTTCAAAAAAAGAGTGTATGGAACTTATTCGTTCCGGAAAGCTGACAATTCTTCTTTTGGTTTTTGTACTTTTCGGTATCATGAGTCCTGCTATAGCAAAAATAACTCCCTGGTTAATGGAAATGATGGAAAGTTCATTGAAAGATACAGGGTTAATTGTAACAGACATAAAAGTAGATGCCATGACTTCATGGACACAATATTATAAGAATATTGAAATGGCACTCATTATCTTTGTTTTAGTTTTAAGCAATACCTTCACAAAAGAGTATCAAAATGGAACTTTAGTTTTGGTTTTGACTAAAGGACTATCACGTTTTAAAGTAATTCTTGCAAAAACGTTTGTCATGTTGTTGCTTTGGACGATTTGTTACTGGATGTGTTATGGGATTACATACGGATATAATGCATATTATTGGGATAACAGCATCACATCACATTTGTTCTACGCAGCATTTTGCTATTGGTTATTTGGAATTTGGATTCTGACACTTATTGTATTATTCTCAGCGCTTACACAGAATAATACACTTGTTTTGACAGGAACGAGTGGCGTTTTTATTGGGTTTAATCTACTTAATATGTTCTCAAGTATACAAAAATATTTGCCAATAAAGCTCATGGCTGGATTCTCTTTACTGACGTCCGAAACTACTGTGGCTGATTATTATGTTGCTATTATTGTAACAATAATCTTTTCAATAGTTTGTATTGGAGGCAGTATTATAGTTTTTAATCGAAGACAGATTTAACTCTTTTCAAAGAGAAAATATTCACGTTGGCAATGAGCAGCGCGTGAATAAATAGAAAGACATCCACAGAGAGTTCAGTTCACTCTCATGTGGATGTTTTTTTAGGCTTATGCAATGAAAGCCGAGAGCGACGTGGAGCATAAACGGAGTTTAGTATGTACCGGAGCCAATCAGATTACCTGGATCCTTTTTACTTATAGCCAATGTTACCCATGCCTTGTATAATGAATGGTATATTAGAACATATTTTTATGCATAATGAAAAAAGTCAACCTCAAAGGATTAAATAAAGGAATAGGATTTTTGTGGAGGAATAGAGATGAAAAATCAACTCATTATAGTAGACGGTCAGTCTACTGTTGGAAAGTCAAGTATTTCAAAGGGACTATATATGCAGATTGCGGGAATGGAAGATGTTAATTGGTTACATGAAGAATGTGAAAACCATCCCATACGTAATCAGGAGTTTGAAGCAGGAGATATCCATACGGCTGAGGGAATGAAACGTAACCGGATTCAAATGCTTAACAAATGGAAAGCATCTAGAGATGAAATAATGAAAAGTAATAAAAGGTGTATTACTGAAGGGTGTTTTTTACACTCATTAGATAGATACTTATTAGAAAGTATTTGGGATGAAAAAGAGATTGAAGATTTCTATCAACAGATTATTGAAATATTAAGACCGTTGAATCCTTTAATTGTTTTTTTATACAGACCCAATATTAAAATGAGTTATGAGAAGGCATTTACTGCTCGTGGTGAATGGTGGAAAAATCTAATACTGGGTACACCGGAGCCTTATGGTTATTTTGAAAATCATGAATACAATGGAGATGAAAGCATTTTTGATGGTTTGTCATTTGAACAAGAACAGATGAAAAAAATATATCAGGTATTAAAATGTGATAAGCTGATGATTGATACCTCAAAAGAAGATTGGACAAGTTATGTATGCGAATTAACCCAAAAAATAGGATATCAATATCGAAGCAGTGTAAATAAGGAATTTGATCCGAAAAAGTATAGTGGGACATATCAGATAGAGAAAGGGAATAATTTATGGAAAATAGAAGCTAATGATGATGGGCAGTTATATTCCTCTTTATTCTGGCCTTATATACCTATGAAATATGTGGAGAATGATTCTTTTGAGTTTATTTCATTTCCAGTAAAAATTATGTTTGATGAATCTAAAGATACACAGCAATTCATAGTAGAAGGTAATTATGATTGGGAGTACAATGGAAAAAGATTCATAAGAATATAGTAACAGAATTGACGCATTTATTATTTATAGACTTGGAGTGTATAAAATGATAAAAGAAGAAATGGTAACTACCCAAAACAATGTATTTCAGAAATTTATTGTTCTTAAAACAAATAGGAATAAGCGATTTAAGTACAGGGAGTTTATTGTGGAAGGGGTACGTAACATTAAAGAAGCTATCCAAAATGATTGGGAAATAGAATCTTTTATATTTAGTTCAGAATTAGGACTTTCAGATTGGGCAAAGGGAGTTATTGCATCCGGAAAAACAAGTATCGATTATAACCTGTCTGCACAGCTGATGAGAGAGATCAGTGGAAAGGAAGATACTTCCGAGCTGATGGCGGTGGTAAAAATGAAAGCTGATGTTGTTAGCCTTGATGAATTGTCCGGCAACCCGGTATTGGCATTGTTTGACAGACCTTCCAACAAAGGAAATCTGGGAACCATTATACGCTCCTGCGATTCGTTGGGAATTGAGCTACTCATACTGACGGGACATGCAGTTGATCTATACGATCCTGACGTAATAACGGCAACGATGGGATCCTTTTTTAACATGAAAGTAATTAGAATTCAGGAAAATGTAAAAGTACTAGAGCTGATAAAGGAATTAAAACAAAAATATCCAGGTTTTCAAACGATAGGGACAACAGCTCATAAAAAAAATCCACTGTATCAAATTGATATGAAGAATCCCATTATGTTTATGATAGGAAATGAGACAGATGGTCTCTGTAATGCCTTCGAAGAGAGCTGCGATGTTTTAGGAACCATACCTATGGCGGAATCCTCCTTCGCAAGTTCGTTCAATGTTGGATGTGCAGCTACCGTTATGTTTTATGAAGCATCCAGACAAAGAAATCAAAAGTAGATACATATTGAAATCGTTATCCAGGCAATGTACTAACTTACATTAACTAAAGTAATGGTTGCGTTAAAGTAGAGGAGGTGTGTATTGATGTTTTCAAGAACCTGGCACGGGGCAGTTCCTATGAAGCATAAAGCTGGCTTTGAAAAATATGAGTACGAAACAGGGGTGCGAGACACACAAAAAATAAAAGGTAATAGAGGGGCATACCTAAAGGTAGTAGAGAATAGAGAATATGCTCATTTCTTTTTATGCACATTATGGGATAGTATGGAGAGTATGCTTTTATACGCAGGCGAAAAACCTGAGATAGCAGTGGACTATCCTGAAGACAGTAAATATGAATTAATATCAGATCCTATTGTAGTGATACAAGAGGTTACAACAATTAATAACCCGTTTACAGTATATGATAATCAGTAAAAATGGAGTGTTTGATATAACTAAAAAGAGGAGAAAGTAAAGGTGGTGAAATCTATTTTTTTTACTATGTAATGGGCATATACGAGTAAAGAAAGTAGATTTGCCCTGGAATAATGACAAAACGAAATTGTATATACGTAAAAACAACTAAAACGGGCATATACGAAAAATGGCAGCATCTTTGCCCGATAATCTGCTAGTTTGAGCTAAGATGCTGATATTTTATGGGTTTGGAAGGGCATTTTGATACGTTGTTTTTCTATATGCCGCTTTTGATATGTTTTTCTCTATGGAAATTAGAAAAGACTGAGATAATAGGGCAAAATTATTAATCGTAAATGTATATGCCCAAACGAAGATACAAGAAACGTTATACGGGTTAAGCGGTAGAAATATTATACACACGAATTTGGACTTAACCACCTACTACAAAAATGTACCATGGAATTTGTCATATGAAATAATGATTCACTATTTTTTCCACAAGATCAGAACAAAGAGGGCGATTCTTTGTTTCAAATGTAGTAATTAAGTTTATGGATGGAATAATGTCGCAGGAATTATAGAGTTGAAGTTTAGAATATGCATTTTGAGCGTATACAGGATTGTCCATCATACCGAAGTGCTCCCAATAGTAGGTTTCCATAGTGTGGGGATGAAGAATAGTGAAGTCAGGATAAATAGTAGTGTCTTTTAACAGAAGCGCACTTTCATACCGGAAGGGGATCTTATTCATATATAGTGATATGTCTATGATGACTTCAGATTTTGAGCGAAGAATATTACCGGAAAAAGATTTGTGTATAAGCTGCTCAGAATAATTTGTATTACGTTTGTAGGGAGCGTTTTGCCACTCCAGCAGTTCCTGAGAGTGATGCATAAAGTGTGGTGCAAGAAGCTCTTTGTAAGGTGGGTTATTAAGCATTAGTTCAGCATTTCCTGTGTACTTGGAATGGTGTTGAAGATATGATTGAATGAATTTTCTTTCGTGAATGAGATCATTTAGCAGAAGTGTTAGATATTTTCGCTTTGCCAGTTCCTCGGCTAAGTTTCTTTGAGATTTGGGGAGATAGGTCAGATCATTACCATCATTTATATACCATTTATATTGCTTTGCATTCCTAGTGATGATAAGCTTTCCTGGAGATAGGTCCTGTAATTGTAGCTGCAATTTAGTAATTTCTTCGTCAAGCCGATTGAGCTCGGATGACATCCTTTCGTTAATCGTATAGAATTCCTCCTTTAGTAAGAATAGTATTTTGGTGTTGCATTTGCTTTAGCGATTACTTATAAGTGGTTTTATAGTTTAAAGTATAATTACTATCAGTTTCCCGGAGGCGGAATGGAACAGGGAGAAACACAGGAAAAAACCCTTATTCGTGAAGTAAGGGAAGAAACAGGGCTTGTAGTAATACCAGAATCAATCAGGGAATATGGCATGGTACATCGCATACAAAAAGGAATTATTGAAGATATTTTTGTGCAGGATAATTACTACTATTTTTGCATTGCAGAAGAGAAAGCAGAGGCACAGAAGTTGGATGATTATGAAGATGAAGAGGAGTATAAGCTAGAGTATGTTACACCACAGCATGCCATAGCAGTTAACAAAACAGGAGACCATGGTACGAAAACCCATTTGCCGCATTTTATTACCATGATTGAACGTGAAATACATGTGTTGGATATGTTGATTGAGGAAAAATAGGGGGAGAATATTATGTACAACATACATTTTGATGATTTAGCAGAAAGCAGTAAGTATATTTGTGAAACAAGTAGTATTTATTTTTCTTGTGTGTTAAAGAATGAAGCAGACGGTGTGATTTGGGGAAACCGACCGGATTCACCTTTATTTTTGCTAGTCTTTAGTCAATATCAAGAAGGCTTCCAATTAATGGGGCAGCCGCTCCCAAAGGAGGAGTGGAAGGATTTTCGTATTTGGTTTGACAAAACAATGATTCCTTTTTTAGAGGAGAAGGGGTTAGTGTGTTTTGAATATGGATCAGATACCCAAGAATTGGCAGACATGTTTCAGATTATATTTGATGATATAGCAATTTCATCGGACAATCAGAAGATATTTCATTGGTCAGAAACTGAACTAAGATTACAACAGCCTGAGGAATGCCAAGTTAAGAAGGTAGATAGACACTTGTTGGAAGAAAAATACACCAATATGGAATACATAACAGATGAGTTGATAAATGCATATGGTGATATGGAACAGTTTTTTGATAATGGGATAGCTTATGTTGCGATTAAGGATCATGCGCTGATTGCCAGAGCAGATATGCTTTTTAGTGACAGTGGTTATGGAAATATTTCAGTAAATACAAAAGAGGCTTATAGGAGAACGGGAATATCAAGCTATTTAGTATTGAGAACAATAGAAGATACATGCAAACAGGGATTAACGCCCATCTGGGACTGTACGGACGACAATTTTGCATCCGAGAAAACAGCAATAAAATGTGGTTTTCATTTGATTCGAAAAGATATTATTTCCTGGTTTATGCTTAATGATTTTAAAAAGACTGAGGTATAGTTACGTGAAGGATTTCTTTAGAATGGAGTACTTGGATGAGCATCAATGGGTAGCCATGAGGCTTTAAGGAATACGAGGAATGCAAATGAATACTTACTCAAAAGAAGAAGCTAGAAGTGCATTGATTAGATATCAGAATCTTGATGGAAATGAAGATTTGGTAGGATTAGATGGTGTCCGTACAATCATGGAGCGAATTGGAACCATTCAATATGATCCCCTCAATGTGGTAGGACATAATCCTGACCTTGTCCTGCAGGCAAGAGTGAGGGAATATAAACCGGAATATCTCAATCAGTTATTATACAAGGAACACAGTCTGGTTGATGGTACAGACAAAGAAATGTGTATTTACAATACAATGGACTTTGGGAGATTTGCCAGGGTAAGGGAGGCTTATTCCAAGTCTGCATTAGCTACATTGGCCTATCGTGGACAGCTGGGCGCTCTGGAAATCTTGGAGGAAGTAAAAGCTTTTGTTTCAGAGCATGGAATCACAGGAACTAAAGATATCACAATAGGCGATGTGAGAGAAAGTCGCTGGGGACATAAGAAATTATCCAGCGCCGCTCTAGATTATCTCTATAATGCCGGTGAGCTTTGTGTAGCGAATAAGCGTGGGACTCAGAAATACTTTGATCTTACAAACCGTGTGATTCCCTCACAGTATGATGAAGCAGATAGCATGACATTAGATGAATTTCTGGATTGGTACGTAGCCAGAAGAATTCGTTGTGTTGGTTTTCTATGGGATAAAAATGGGGGTGCATGGCAGGGCCAGTTTCTGAGCGAGAAAAAATTACGCAGGGATGTATTGAATAGATTGCTGGAACAGAATAAAATCTATTCATTTCAGATTGAGGGATTAAATAATGAATTTTATGCTTGTCGTGACTTCCAATCCGTTTTTGATGGAAGGATACGAAAGAATTATGCCCGCTTTCTTGCTCCTCTTGATAATATAATGTGGGACCGGACTATGCTCCAAAGTATCTTTGATTTTTCTTATCGGTGGGAAGTTTACACGCCGGTCATAAAAAGAAAATATGGGTATTATGTAATACCGGTTCTTTATCATAATCGGTTTGTGGCAAGATTCGAACCGGAACCGGTTGGCACAGCACATTGCTTTCGCATCAAAAATTGGTGGTGGGAGCCTGGAATAACCCCGGATGAACTGATGAAAATGGCTATTTTAGATGAAATGAAGTGCTTCAGTGGGTATTTAGGAGTAGAATGTGTAGAACCAGATCAGGATGTATTGGTACAGAAATGACGTCAGCTCTAAAATACTTAAAGCACGCAGATGGGAGTAAATATGAATATATTAGTAGCAGAGGATGAAAAGGATATCAGAAATCTTTTAAAACTGCAACTTGAGCAGGAAGGGTATTCTGTATTTGATGCCAGGGACGGCATAGAGGCTTTGGAGATAATGCAACAAACTGCCATCGATCTTGCCATCTTTGATGTGATGATGCCCCGACTTGACGGATTTAATCTGCTTAGAAAAATACGTCAAACCAGCAACATTCCAGTCATATTTCTCACCGCAAGAGGAGACGATATGGATAAGGTTTTGGGGCTTGGAATTGGTGCGGATGACTACTTAGTAAAGCCATTTAGTATGGTAGAGCTAGTTGCGAGAGTAGGTGCTCAGCTTAGAAGAAACCTGGAATATTCATCCCTTAAGCTACAAACCCCATCAAAACTTGAGTTTGGTAGTTTGTGTTTAGATAAAGATGCTTGCTGTGCCTATATAGATAACGGGTTAATTGAATTGAATGCAAAAGAGTATTTGTTGCTGAAATATTTAATGGAGAACCCGGGAAGAGTTTTTACAAAAAAACAATTATATAGTGCGGTGTGGGATGAGGATTCATTTTATGATGATAATACTATAATGGTACACATCAGTCATATCAGAAATAAGATTGAGGAGGATTCCAGAAATCCCCAATACATCCAAACAGTTAGAGGTATTGGATATAAGTTTCATACACAAAAAGAGGTCAGACTATGAATACCAAGATAGAAAATCGATTTCTGGCTAATTACATATTAATGTTTATTATCTCAACAACGATTGCCATATTTGCAGTTTTATTGTTGGATTTTGCCGGAGATGTCACAACTAAGAATCTTGTTAAGAATAAGTATACAGCAAATAGCTTGATGAAAGATGATTACAAGTTAATTGATGCTAAAAAGGTGACTGATAATAATGGCGGTGTGCAGATAATCAACTCTGATTATGTAGTAGTCTATTCGGCCGGTCTCAATACTTTTGGAAAGGATATACTTACAACGGCCGAGTTTACTGATTTTTTAATCATGAGCAAAAGTAAGGGTGTAAAATATAGTTACAGTATTGAATATAATGCAAAGGAACAATTTTGGCTGATTGTAACGTTTCCGACGTCGATTCGAATTGATTTTGCTATTGCATATAACAAAGATAATAAATCTGTCGATAAGCAAGGAGTAGTTAATGTTATTGTTTCTGTTGTACTATTTTACTTAATGCTGCTTGCAATATCTACGGTAATATATTCCAAGCTAACCTCAATTAGCATAATAAACCCTTTGAAAAAATTATGCAAAAGTGTGCAGAAGCTCAAGGAAGGCGATTACTCCTCAAGGGTTAATCTAAATTTAAAGAATGAGTTTGGAGAATTGGAAAATATATTTAATGAAATGGCCATACAAATCGAAAAAGAAATATGTTTAAAGAATCAATCAGAGGAAAATCGAAAAAAGCTAATTCTTGATATTTCGCACGATCTTAAAAATCCGCTTTCCAGTATTATGGGTTATGCCCAATATTGCCATCATAATCCTGATATGACAAAAGAAGAACAAAGTAATTATATGAAAGTGATTTATGAGAATAGCGTGAGAGCTAATAATTTAATTATCGATCTTTTTGAACTGTCAAAACTTGAAAGTTCGAATTATAAGCTACATAAATCCAGAGTAGATATCTGTGAATACTTAAGAGAAACGATAGGTTCCTTTATCACTACTTTTGATAATGCTGGCTTCTCCTATGATTTTAATATTCCGGAGGAAGAGATTTTTACATGTATTGATACAGAGCAGATGGACCGTGTATTCCAAAATCTTGTTAGCAATACCGTGACATATAACCCCAAAGGCACAAGCGTTATGATAAGCTTATCGGAGAAAGAAAATCATCTTGAAATTATATTTAAAGATGATGGGATCGGAATTCCTGCTGAGGCAGCAACAAAAATATTTCAATCCTTTGAAAGAGTCGATAGTACAAGAAATTCACAAACAGGCGGGACAGGACTTGGACTTGCAATTGTTGATAAAATTATAAAAGCACATAACGGTAATATCAGTCTGATTACAGACGATCATGCAGGGTGTAAGTTTATCATAAGTATACCGAAAATTTAAGATGGATTTAAGATTACAAACAGCTCCATTTAAGGATTACCTACTAATATAATAGTGTGGTAACGAGATGGGGCTGTTTTTATGCGCAGTGTTATAGAAAACATTTTATAAAGAGTAGTAAAAGGAGGTATCGATGTATGGAGACTTTGGATAGTCATTTCCATAATTGGTTAGGAGTTATATTTTTTATTGTAATTTATTGTATTGTGCTTTTGTTCATTCCATTTTATAAGAAAATGGACAAAAAGCCAAAAGGAACTTACCTTGCTTTTGTAATTGCATTTGCATTTGAAATGCATGGTATCCCTTTTAGTATGTATATTATTTCCTGGATTATTGGCAAGAATCTACCGGAAGGAATTTTATGGGGGCATACATTATTTCACTCGATTGGTTACTGGGGAATGTATATTAATATTATCTGTGCAGCTATTGCAATAGTCTTGATTACTAATGGCTGGTACAACATTTATAAAAAATACTGGTCCAAGGATGACGGGAAAGGTACGGTGGTTAAAACAGGGGTATATCGATTTATTCGTCATCCGCAATATACCGGTCTACTGTTATTATCTGTTGGTATGATAGCTGAATGGGCGACGTTAACTACACTTATCATGTTTCCAATCATGATATGGTTGTATGTACGTCTGGCAAAACGAGAGGAAAGGGATATGGTTGATGAGTTTGGCGCGGATTATATGGAGTATATGAAAACTACAAAAATGTTTATCCCCTTCCTAGTGTAAAAATTTAATAAAAACTAATTAAGAAAGAGAGAAATAAGCAAAATGAAAAAGAAAAATAGACATAGAAAAACAATTATAATCATTAGTATTATATTGTTTCTTGTAGTCGTTCAGACCTTACCGGTGTTTTTTATGAAGCCCTGGGGGAGTAAAACCTTAAGTAATGATTTCATTATTCTAAATTATCAGCCCGGCGATGAAAAAGGAGCAAACGAAGTTTTTGAATTATTGAATGAAAAGTCAGAATCCATATATAAAAAGATGAATTATGTGAGCAAAGATCCAATAAAAGTATATCTTTATAAAACACAGTTTCAATTAGCAATTAGAGAAGCAGGATTGATTACAGTTGTTTTTGCACCACCTTGGTATATCGGTGATAGCCATAATGGAAATATAATGATGCTCTCACCCAATACTCCTGCTGAAGAACATACCCATGACTCAATACTTACGGCAACTCTTCATGAGCTGGTACACTCCATTAATTATCAAATTAATTCAAATTTATCCTACTTTTGGGATAATGGACTCGCGACCTATCTTGCTGAGCAGTATCCGGCTCCGGAACATTATGATAAAAACAAAATACCTTCAATTGAAGATATGCATACAGAGAATGGTCTAAAGTTTGGAGAAATGGGTGGTTATGCTTATTCATACTTCTACATTCAATATCTTGATGAGACTTATGGCTGGGATAAAATAGTAGCTTTTACAAAAGGTGATGGAGACTACGAAAAAGTGTTTGATAAATCAGAAGAGGAAATCTATAATGAGTGGGTCGAATATTTAAAGGATATGAATAACTGACTTCTTGGTACAGAAATAATATATGTATTGACAATAAATTTTTATTGATTTAACATTTCTTTCATGAGATGACGTCAGCTCTAAAATATTTGATTGGAGCGAAAATATATGTATCATGTAAGATTTAAAGGAACGCATTATGATGCGGGATATAAGTACGGTAGCGCATTAAAAAAACACGGTATTGTGATTTCCAGTTGTCCCACTTTTTCGATAACAGAGGAAATGAAGACCTTTACCGCTGAATGCATAAAGGAATATGAAAAATACTATCCTGAGATATTACAGGAAATTAAGGGAATGGCAGATGGACAGGAAAGCTCATTTGATTTCTTGTGCCAAATGTTGTTTTCCATGTATTGTTTTAAGCCTGATCATCATTGCACTTGCTTTGCATTCTCAGACGGAGACAACATTATTTTTGGCAGGAACAGTGACTTTTTGGTGAGTATAGAAAAACTATATATGAATTGTCTCTATCAACTGGATGGAGTTTATGCTTTCAATGGCAACACCACTGCCATTATCGAGATGGAAGATGGCATGAATGAATATGGTCTTGCGATAGGATTAACGTTTATTTATCCACATGTGAGAAAACCAGGCCTAGGTGCAGGATTGCTGTTACGTTATGTGCTGGAAAAGTGTAAGTCAACAGAGGAAGCAATCAGCAAATTGAGAGAGCTACCCATTGCCTCTTCTCATACCTTTACGATAGCGGATTCAAGTGGAAAAATAGCTGTTGTAGAGTGTAATCCGGAAGCTTTTGAGGTAATTTATCCAAAGAACGGAGAAAAATTTGTTGCCACAGCGAATAATTTTAACTCAGAAAGAATGCAACAATATAAAAATCCTCAGGATCTTGATGACTGGCGTTCGAAGGACAGATATACCACTGCAAAAACAGCTCTTCATAGCCACAAAGACAGATATTCCTTAGACTTTGCCCAAAATTTGCTTTCCGGAAAATATGGGTTTATGTGTCAATACGATAGAAAGAAGAATGCAGATACGGTTTGGTCCGCCATCTATGATGTGAAAAATTTTAAGATATATCGGGTTGAAGGGAATCCATCACGAAAGAAGTATAAGGAAGATGAGAGGATGGCTTGGGGAAAAATATGAATATTGCAGTTGTTGGTTGTACTGGAAAGCTGGGGAGTGTCATTGTTAAAAAGATATTAACTAGAAAGGATGTTACACTAAAATACGCAATTGCCAGAAGAGGGAATCAATACACAGGAAAGAAAATATCGGATATCATAAACTGTAATTGTGAATTAACTGTAACAGATAATATTTCTGATGCACTAGATTGTGATTTGTTCATTGATTGTACTAATGCAAGCGTTTTTATGGAAAGTAGTATTGTAAAATATACAGCAATGAAAAAACCAGTTGTCATTGCAACAACTGCATTCTTGAATGAGGATATTGAAAGAATAAAGGAACTTTCAAAGCTTACTCCTATATTTATGTCTGGGAATTTTAGTATTCAGTTACACTATTTTTTAGAAACCTTAAAATTTGCAGTAAAGAACATTTGTAATGAAACGGATATTCAAATTATTGAATATCACCACAATCAAAAAAAGGATGCACCCAGTGGGACTGCATTGATGATACGAGAAGCATTGGTAAATGCCAATACTAGTTTTACACCTGAGATGATTAATATATGTAGTGTGCGAGGTGGAAACATATTTGGGCAGCATGAGGTTATATTTGCTTCTTGTAATGATGAAGTTACCTCATACAAGCATAGAGTTTTTTCGCGTGAATCATTTGCTGATGGTGCAATAGAAGTTGCTATTTGGCTTGTAACACAAAAAGCGGGTTTTTATGGAATGAAAAATTTTTGCAAACAACTAGATGGTAAATAACAATTAATCGAACTGACGTTCTTGACCACACGCAAATAAGATGATATAATGAATCAAGTTAAACGGGATAAAAGAAATCAGAAAAGACGATGGAGTTATTAGTTTTCTACTGGGAGTATCCGCTTTACGGCGGGTACTTCTTTTACTTTCTTAATTGATGTTTTTTTGTTTGTGATTAAAGGAGGATGGGAGAAAGATGCAAGAGGATTTAGTTAAAGATAGAGTTATCACAGCTGCCCAACAATCCATAAAGCACTGCTTAGATATTCTAGCACCACTATGTACAATAGACAATAAGTGTGAATCAGACACCAAGTGCGTGTCAGACAATAGGCTTAAAGAGGGACAGGTACAATTCTATCAGTTTATGGTCTCTATTTACCAGGTCATGTATAAAAATCCGGAGGATTATATGGTGTTTCCTGCTCCATATGAAAAGTACATGTCAGAGAGGAAGACGGATCAACTGAAAAAGGGGAAGGAAAAAGAGCATGCAACAAATTCCAGGGAGAGTACCTTACGGAATACATTCCAGCAGGCGATTCAGTTTTATGCGAACTTTCTATACAGAGTGGGATTGTCCAGTATTGGCATAGATGAAGAGACGGGTGCTTTGATACTATCCAATGAAGGGTATACAGATGCTCTGAATCAAATGAGTCGAATCCACAATTCTAAATACAATGAACAAAGATATGAGCTGCTGTCAAAACTAGGTGTTCTGATAACCCAGAATGGCAATACAGTTCTTGTTTTACACAAGACATATAAAGAGGCAATGCGGGGACTGCAATACTTATGCCAGGCTCCGGAGAGTAAGTACAAGTACATGAATTATCTTCGCCTTGATTATAAAAATGCCTATACATCTAGTCCCTCCGTTGAGGATATTTGCATGGTTCTTCCACCATCCGAAGTGAAAGTGATTCAAAAACTGGAATCGGCATTAAAAGGAATGAAGATAACCGCCAAAATCAGGCCTTTGCGAGGAATTGTATCGGATTTCAAGTGGAAAGTGGACTATACATACAAAAGTAAAAGTATCTGCGGTTTTTATGCAGACAATGGCTATTTCATGCTGTGCATCCATTTTAATCACTTTCAGAATATTACTGCGTTTGCAAAGCAGTTACAGGAAGAAGACATTGATTTATTTTTATGGTTCAAAAATCAGTTTCCTGAAAGGCTGTGTAAATGCCCCAACAATAGAAGAGTTTTCTTCGCAGAGGAGCCCAGGCGTATCTGTGGATTGTCCAATCGTGCTGAAATTGTGAATCCTACTGAGGATGATGTGGAAAAAGCCATATATATATTGAGGAAGTACAGAAAAGTTGAAGAAGTACAGAGAAGTTGAGAATTACAGAAAAGTGAAGGAGCACCAAAATATAGAGGAAATATGTAAAGGGGTAAAGGGATAAAAATGAGGGAATACATTGAGATAAAGAATGCGACCATACATAACCTGAAAGGAGTTAGTGTAAAAATTCCTAAAAACAAACTGACTGTGATTACCGGTGTTTCAGGCAGTGGAAAATCCAGTCTGGCTTTTGATACTCTTTATGAAGAGGGGCGTAGACGGTATCTTACTTTTTCAGGTGCCCAATTCATGCTGGAGAATAAGCAGAACTTTGATTCTATCAGTGGACTATCGCCTACTGTTGCAGTGGAACAGCGTATTATCAGACAATCCAACCCTAACTCCACTGTGGGAACCAGGAGTAAGATGGAATCCGTACTTGCAGCACTGCTTGCCAACTTTGGGAAGCAGGATGAAAAGTACCCTACTGATGAGCCTTTATCAGTATCAATGTTTATGAAAAATTCACCTCGGGGTATGTGTAACCGGTGTATGGGGAAGGGTGTTCTTTTTCCTGTGGATGAAGATGTTTTGTTTCAAGACGAAAATGTGAAGATCAGTGAACTGTTTGGGGACTTGCCTGACAATACTCACTATTCACACTGTCTGTACAGATATGAACGGGTAACGGGCAAAAGGATTGGTGACAGACGTTTCTGTGACTTAGGTGAAGAGGAGTCGAATGAGCTAAAATATGGTATTGGTGCTTTTGATGGAATTGTGAACTGGCTCTCTAGTTCCTATAGATGGAGTCAGGGAAAGCATAACTGGATTATAAAAGTCACCTGTGTAGAGAAGAAAGTCTGTCCCAAATGTAATGGTACAGGCCTTGGAAGAGAGGCTGCCCACACAACATTTGGGGGGAAGACCATTACAGAACTGGAAGCTATGAATCTGGACGATTTATACCATTTTTTCAAGAATGATTCCCATGATACTTTACCTATGCTGAAGGAAATCATTACAATGCTACATTGTATGTGCGAGGTAGGTCTGGGGCATCTTTCCCTAGACCGAAGGGTACCAAGTCTTTCAGGTGGGGAAATCCAACGCTTGTTTTTAGCAGCCTACCTGATTTCGGAGATGGACTCGCTGATCTTTGTATTTGACGAACCTACCATTGGGCTTCATGAGAAAGAGAAACAGAATCTGATACGTATCATCAAGAAGCTTATGGATGGAGGAAATACGGTAGTTGCTGTAGAGCACGATGAAAATTTTATGAGAACAGCAGACTATATCATAGACATGGGACCGGATGCCGGTATTAGCGGAGGCATGAAAATATATGAAGGGGGGTATACGGATTTTCTTACTTGTAAGGAATCCCGGACATCTCCTTATCTCAGTAAGGAAAAGGGATTTCAGATCAAA
This sequence comes from Lachnospiraceae bacterium, assembly GCA_035271185.1. Taxonomy (GTDB): domain Bacteria; phylum Bacillota; class Clostridia; order Lachnospirales; family Lachnospiraceae; genus Acetatifactor. The sequence goes on from DATERV010000073.1 coordinate 19,622, forward strand.
AGGGAATATAGACCTTTACAGGAAAATTACCAGTTAGCAATCAGCGGAGTGAAGACTCATAACCTGAAAAATGTATCAATTACCTTCCCGCTTGGTGTGATGATTGGTGTGGCAGGTGTATCCGGCAGCGGGAAATCCAGTTTGATTACCGATACATTAGTACCCAAGATGAAGGAATTATTGAAAGCTAATTGTATAATCGGTGACGAAGAGCAAGAGGCAGCAGGGACTGTTCTCAGTGAAGAAGAGGAGCAGAGGATGGATGGAAATGCCTCTGATGAAAATAATCAGTTAAGCTGGGATGTGCAGGATTATGAAAATATTCTGATAGAAGGTACCGAACTGATCAGAAATTGTTACATTATCGATCAGAGGCCCATCGGCAGGACAAGGATTTCCTGCCCTGCTACGTATACAGGCATTTTTGACCGCATCAGAACTATGTATGCCAAGTCTGAAGCTGCAAAGAAAGCTGGATACACGAAGAGTATGTTTTCAGTAAACGCCAAAGGAGCTTGCAAGACTTGTGGCGGGCAGGGCATACGCAAACATTATCTGGGCTTTGGTAATCTTTTGGAAATGACCTGTGACCAGTGTAAGGGAAGTGGGTATAAAAGCGAGGCACTGGAAGTCAAGATAGATGGAATGAGTATTTATGATGTGCTTCAGATGAGCGTAGAGGAAGCAGTCAGCTTTTTTGAGGGAAGAGATGCCATTATTGAAAAGAAACTGAAAGTGCTAAAGCGTGTAGGTATGGGTTATATCATGTTAGGACAGCCAACACCTACTATTTCCGGTGGTGAAAGCCAGAGAATCAAGCTTGCCACAGAACTGTCCAGAGGAAATATGACAAAGAAGAGTCTCTATATTCTGGACGAACCTACCACTGGGCTTTCTTTCCTGGACAGTGAAAGATTGCTGGAGTTGTTGGATGAACTTGTGGACATGGGGAATTCCGTCATTATTACAGAGCATGACCCTTATATATTATCAAACTGTGATTACATCATTGAACTAGGTCCCAATGGTGGTTCAGCCGGCGGTGAAGTAATCGCAACCGGTACGCCTAGTGAGATAAAAGAAAATCCAGCATCCATGATAGGAGAGTATCTAAAGTAAAATATAGTATGCGTGCTAAAGCACACAGATGGGGATAAATATGAATTTAGTACAAGAAGTGAATGACTATATCAAAACAAAACACTGGCCCCAGCTAAATAGTGTTGTAGTTTGGCATGACGGTGAGATTGTTTCAGAAAATTATTATAATGATTTTGATCAAAATAGCAGGCATATTATTAGATCCGTAGGAAAAAGCATTACTTCAGCAGGAGCTGGTATCGCCATGGATCAGGGTTTATTAAGTATGGAAGATCCCATCTGTAGATATTTACCTGAATTTTGTGAAGGAAGAGATCCCAGGCATAGAATCATAAAGATGAAGCATTTGCTGACCATGACCTCAGGGATAACCTGGAATGGTGGTGTTCATTATCATTGTCCTATGCTGGAGCAAATGTGGAAGAGCGGAAACGTACTTGACTATATTGCAGACTGCCCTGTCAAAAGTAATCCGGGATGTACCCATAACTACAGCGAATTTGATATTCTTCTGTTGGGGGCTGTACTAGACAGAGTAACAGGAGATTGCTTTGGATTTATTTATGAGAATCTGTACAAGCCTCTTGGAATCAAAGGGGAAAAATGGTTTCGGTCAAAATGTGGAGTTACCTACAGTGTAGGAGATATGAATGAGGAACACGAAGCACCTTCTGCGTTAACGGCATTGGAAATGATTAAAATAGGTGTATTATTCTTAAATGGCGGAATATACAATGGAAAAAGCATTATCTCACAAAATTACATTACAGAAGCCATAAAACCTTCCAAAGCAGACCCGGGTTATGGATATATGTGGTGGCTGGGAGAAGGATGGTATGGATGCCGTGGATTTGGGGGCCAGACGATTACTGTATTTCCGGCAAAGAATCTGGTAGTAGTTACCCAGGCAACCCCCACTTCCAGGCCACTTAACTATGATGTAATGTGGGAAATAGAGAGAATGGTACATTGATTGAATGATTAGTATATGATGAGGGAGCATTAGCATATGAAGATACTGGTATTTTGTGCAAAAGGGTTTGAAACCATGGAATTTAGTCCATTTATTGATGTTTTTGGATGGGCCAGAAATGATTACGGGTATGACATACAAGTTGAGACCTGTGGATTTACAAAGCAGGTACTCAGTACTTTTGGAGTACCTGTTATAATGGATAAGCTGATAGAAGATATTCTGGTGGAGGAATATGATGCTCTGGCGATACCGGGTGGGTTTGAAGAATTTGGTTTTTATGAAGAAGCCTACGACGAAAGATTTCTTGCACTGATCAGAGAATTCAACACCCAAAAGAAAATAATTGCTTCAATCTGTGTAGGTGCTCTCCCACTTGGCAAAAGCGGCATCCTAGAAGGCAGAAAGGCAACTACCTATCATCTGCGAGAGGGATTTAGACAGAAACAACTGGCGGCATTTGGTGTGCATGTGATAAATGAACCCATTGTAATTGATGATAATGTGATCACATCCTACTGTCCCCAGACAGCTGCCTATGTAGCATTTGCTTTGCTGGAAAAACTCACTTGTACAGAAAAGATGGATATTGTGAAGAAGGCCATGGGCTTTTAATAATAATAAAAGAGTATTTTTCTATTTTTACCCCCGGATGTAGTAAAACAACACTACTTGGGGGTATTTATATGTCTAATGGTATTTTATATAAGAATGATTAAAAGAAGTCAAATCTTCATATGAAATTCAAACAATCATGCTATAATGAACAAAATAATAGCAGTGAAAGAGGAACGAAGTTATGCAAGAAAAGCTTTATCAGGTTCTGTTTTTAGAAGACGAACCAACCATTCGAGAAGTCCTAAAGGAATATATGATTATGTCCCACTATTCCGTGACAGAAACAGGAAATGGTGATGACGCCATAACTTTGCTAAAAAATCATGTGTATGACATGGCTATTCTGGATATTATGGTGCCCGGAGCAGGTGGACTTACCGTATTAAGTTACATTAAGGACCACTGTCCCCAGACTGCCACTATTATGCTGACTGCTTTAGAAGATGAGAAAACGCAGGTGGATGCTTTCAACCGCTATGCAGATGATTACATAATCAAACCAGTATCTCCTATTATTTTGCTGAAAAGGATGGAAACCATACTCAGACGAACAAAACAGCAAAATCCTGGAAATCAAGATTTATGTGGCCTTGTTTTTCAAGAGGAAGCATACAGGGTTTATTTTGATAACAGGCAGCTTCCGCTAACCTTGAGTGAATATCTGTTATTACAGACTTTATATAAGGAGCCTAGCAGGGCGTTTACCAGAGAGCAGTTGATCATGCGGATATTTAATGAAGATTATATAGGGAATGACCGTATTATAGATGCACATGTGAAAAATCTCAGGAAGAAGTTACCCATATCCTGTATCAAAACAATAATCGGTGTGGGATATCAGTTCGATCAGGAAGGAGCTGCCAATGAAACTGGCTCATAAAAACTTTTTATATACCGCTATCATAACAGGAATCCTGACAGTTCTGGTATTGGGGTATTTCATCTTGATGCTGCCATCTCTTTATGTGGATCATCTTTCTAAAAAGAATTATGATTCTATCGTTGAACAGCATACCACTTATCTAAAGGACAGGTCCTATCAGAATATTAAAATCAATAATCCCAGCTGTATATCAGTAGAAATTCCATTTGATAAGGAGGGAATTTCTATTTCCGGAAAGGCTTTTGAAGTTGAAATAATGCCTGCTACCAATCAGATGCAATTGCTGGCAGAGAGTATAAAGGCTTATATCAAAAAGCAGCTTAGTACTCTGAAAGAGGGAAATGAGGGTGGAAGTGATTTCACTGTAGAATGGAAGGAGAAGTTGACAGAGTGGAAGAATTCATTTATAGAGCAGACTTCACAGATAGATAATGTGCCTTTTAGCATTAAGCTGCAGTCCCAAGCCTTTTATGAGCAAAATTTCACTAGTGAGAGGAACAAGCTATATTTTTATGCAGATGATACCATTGTTGTGGAAGCAGTTGCATCAGATGGCGTGAATCAATATACCAACTATATAGCCGTTACTTATGACAAGGACGAACTGGTCATATCCTATCTTCCGGCCATGACCCCGCAGATGAATGAGATTGTACCTATTGTGATTTATTCGCTGCCCATGATGATTGCTGTTATTATTTTATTTGCACTCATTGTTTCTTATTTGTATTCAAAGGGAATGGTAAGTCCCGTAATTAAGCTGGTTAAGCACACAGAAACAGTAAAAAGCAGTGGGATAGCTCATTATACTTCACTTACCGTTTCCGGAAAGGATGAAATCGCTGAACTATCCCGGACATTGAATGAATTATATGAGGAATTAAAACAAAATTATCTTGTACTGGAAAATAAAAATAAGGAGCTGGCTGATAAAAATAAGAGACAGGAAGTATTCCTGAAATCTTCCTCCCATCAGTTGAAGACTCCTATAGCAGCAGCCCTACTGTTGGTGGACGGTATGATCAATCAGGTTGGAAAATATCAGGATGTACAGACTTATCTGCCTCAGGTAAAGAAACAACTACTGTCTATGCAAATAATGGTACAGAATATTCTGTATCTGACTCATTGTGAGGAGAATCTGTATAAGGAAAACTTTCAGTTAAGCGAACTGGTATCTCAAAGTCTGGCTATGCATGAGGTACCTTTAGCAGCAGGAGGATTCCAGGTGATTACTGATTTCTCTTTGGAGTGTAATCTCAATACGGATTCCAGCATCCTGATGGCTATTCTTGACAATCTCATATCAAATGCCTTTGTACACAGTAAAGAAGGAGCCACGATTACCATCACTACCAAACAAAACCAATTGTTGATTCAAAACAGCCTTTCTCATATACCGGAGGAACTGCTTCCTGATATTTTTGAACCCTTTGTCAGCAACAACGGAAAAGGACACGGACTTGGATTATATATTGTTGCTTATTATGCTGGAATTTTGGGAGCTGATGTAAAAATTGACAATGTAAAAGACGGAGTCCTTACCAGGATAATCTTTTATTGAATTCACACACCATCTTCATACGGAATTCATTTTCATCTGCTAGGATAGCTGTAATAGGATGCTATATATAGAGGAGAGAGGAAATGTTAATCAAAATCAATCAATTAATTGTCCAGTATGGAAAAACAACAGCCCTGCATATCGATACCCCTATTACCATAGAGGAAGGCGATAGAGTGGGAATCATCGGGTCAAACGGTGCGGGAAAGACCACCTTGCTCAAAAGTATTTTGGGAATCGTGAACTATACGGGTTCCATTGAAAGCCCAGTCAAGCCGCAGGATATGGCTGTACACATGCAGACTAATGAGTATACAGACAGCATGGCTTTAAAGCATGTGATGGAAGCGGTTCTGCAGACAAAAATCAGTAATAACACCAAATTGCAGGAACTTATTTCCTATTTTGAGTTTGAGAAATGTTTGAACAAGAAATATAAAGCACTTTCCGGAGGCCAAAAACAGCGTTTTACAATTATTCTGGTATTGATGCAGGATGCTCCGCTTACTTTTTTTGATGAGGTTACATCAGGACTGGATTTTGAAACCAGACAGAAACTGGTTGAAAAACTGGTCTCCTGGTATCAGGACAAAGAGACTGGTTTGTGTGTGGTTTCTCATTATTATGAAGAATTAGAACAGCTAACCAATAAGCTTTTGATTCTGGATCAGGGAAGAGTGATAGATTACGGTGATACAGACATGCTGTTTCATAAGTACTGTGGTCGTGCCATTATCTTGATTGAGAACAATGATGTCAACCGGACGTTAACGGAACAATACATGAAACTGGCAGCTCCCGAACATTTGCTCGCCCTATCCTGTAGTACCGGTGAGTTAGAAGCAGAGATCACTGCAAAACTCATTCAGAATAATATCAATTATAAACGCAGTAATAAGGATATTGAGATGGTCTTTATCAATGCCAAGAAAAGTAACATGGAGAAAGGAGTCAGCCATGAATAAAAATAAAGTTTCTTTTGCAATGATAAAGTATGAATTAAGAAATGTTTCAGGCAATCCGTTTGTACACATTTTCGGTGTAGGCTTTCCCATACTGTTATCCATCATTATATCAAAATCCATTACCAGTAATCTTACAGATAGCACATACATGAAAGAGGCGATTACTTCTTTGCTTTTGGGAATAGGAGCAATCATCCCTCTTGCAACAATTTTGATGGGATATTCCTGTACTTGTTCCCAAGATATTGAAAAGAATATTCCTCTTCGCATGCAGTTGTTTGGGTTCAGTGAAAAATATACGATTATAAACAGACTGATTGCAGAATTTGTGTATATGACAACAGCTATTGCTATCTATTTTGCTACAGGATTCTGCGTATTGAAAATCACGTCACCCAAAATAACAGGTATACTGATTTATCTGATATGTTTATATCTGCTTGCAGGAGAACTATTTATCTTGGCACATGCTATAGCAAATCTTGCAAAAAAATTTAGCTTAACTTATTTGATTAGCATGATTTTGTATTTTGCCATCATGATTGTCAGTGGCATGATGGGGATTACAGTAGAACAGTTGCCAAAGTCAGTGCAAGTGGTTTCCTATTTAATGCCAACTACTTATTTTTATAAAGACTTTTACACTGTCTGGGCAGGTAAAAATTTTAATTTTGTACCAATGATTCAGTCCTATATTTTTCTGTTTGCTGTTTCCGGCATTCTCATATTTGTAATGCTTTACAGATCGAAAAGGAATCTGCATTAGTCAAAGTGACAAAATGTTAATTCGGGTTGACGGATTGTTAATCCTTCCTGGTAGATAAATGCACTGATTTTTATTATGATCAGATTACCAGGAAGGGAGAGATGATTATGAAATTAATTACACAACAACACAGAGAGGCAGAACATATCAAAAAAATGAGGTTCGCTATTTCAAAGCTTTTGATTTTTGGTATAATATATGTGGTGTCTGCAGTATTTATGGAGGGGATCATAATTCTCCTCTATTCAGCGTCAGGGTACGATATCTTACATGGTAATTTACCAACAGGGAATTGGGTAAGCCTAGTTCCATTATATGGTTTTTTTGGCTTTGGCGTTTTTACCCTAGTATACATAAAGCTGATTGAGAAAAGGAAGTTATATCAAATTCAGTTAGTATGGAACAAAAAAAAATTAATTCGGTTTGCAGTGAATCTTGCAAAAGGGAGCATATTAGTAGCCCTTATGATTACTCTGTTTACTGCTCTCAGATTATATGAGTTTACAGGGTTCGGAAGTATAGATCCGGTTTTTCTATTTGCATCTTTTCTTGCATATCTGATTCAGGGTACTGCAGAGGAAATTATGTGCAGGGGATTTTTACAGAATACGCTGGAAGAGAGACTGGGACTGATTCCGGCCATAGTCATTAGCACCATTGCATTCATAGCACCCCATATATTATCTATTGTGGAAATGGACGGATTTCTTGCAGTTACAGCAGTTATAAATTTATGTCTGGTTTCCTGCTTGTTTTCATTGATTATGAGCTGTGAGGGCTCTGTGTTATCTGCTTGTGGTTTGCATATTGGATGGAACTTTATGTTAGGGGTAATCTTTGGCCTACAAGTAAGCGGTGGAACCCCTGGAACAGGATTGCTTTCATTTTCCATAACAGGTAGCAGTGCATTGCTGACAGGTGGAAATTATGGAATAGAAGCCAGTATTTTGCTGATACCGCTTTTAGCAGCGATGAATATGATCTATATTGTTAAAATCAAAAGAAAAGGAGCAGACTATGGAATTTCAAAAGAAACTGTATGAACTCAGAAAACAGAAGGGAATCTCTCAAGAAGAATTGGCTGACAAACTCAACGTGACCAGACAGACTGTATCTAAATGGGAACTTGGGGACTCAACACCGGACTTAGAGAAGCTCAGAATGTTGAGTGATTTTTTTGATATTTCATTAGATGAGCTGGTTATGGGAAAGGAAGTTGACAGTACCTCCCAACCAGAAAGCTCTTTTATAAAATCAGTAGAATACAAAGTCTTTACGGTCGAGAATAAAAAGAAAATGAAAAGGATATTGAGAGTCATTGGGGTTGTTTTATTAATATTGTTGGCAGTTGACTTTCTTTCCATGATTATTTATTTTAGTGTAAATGGAATACCGAAATAGTTGATCACCTAACGCATTTCCCGAAGAGAAGTGATTTATGCATTATACTACTATTTTGAGTCAGAGCAGGTTATATAACCGGCCCTGACTTTTTTTATGTAGTCGAATCAAGTGGCATCTCGCGTTACATTTAAGTACCTTAAGGCAGAAAATATACCAATATAGATAATAAATTAATGTTAAACGTTAAATATATATTGACATAAGATAAAAATCGGGATATAATAACACTATAAAAATACAGGATAGAAACACAGGTAAAATGATAGTGTCAAGTGAGTTATGAAAAAACAGAGTCAAAAAAATAGGCTCAGATGAACCTTGAAAACTGTAGATCTTAATTACGAATAGCTCTCCGAGGGCTTAGGGCACCGCCCTAAGTACCCGCAAGGGACCAGTCCCTTGACCCAATACGGGCTTTGCCCGAACCCATCCTCGCCGGAAGGCAGGAAAAGGG
>DATERV010000074.1:0-19941 GCA_035271185.1 Lachnospiraceae bacterium
TGACTATAGGTTACGATAAAGGAGTGGTTATAATTAATATTCATTCCTTTTTTGTTAATTTATATAAAGGCAGTTTATTTTATGGTAAAAAAATAGGAGGATAATGTTATGAAAGATTTTACAAGAAAAGCACTTGCACTATCACTTGCGGCAGCTATGGCTTTTTCACTAACGGCCTGTGGCAACAAGGGAAACAATGCAGATCCCAATCCGCCTACCGAAAGCGCTACGGTAGATGAAAACGCAACTTATACTTACAACATAGCAGCGGCAGAGATTCCTACAAACTGGAATCCGCATACTTACCAGACTGCTATCGACAACGAATATATGTTGCAGTACATTACATCTTCATTTTACACCTTTGATTACAATGAAAACAAAGATGGCTATAAGCTGGTACCTTATATGATCACAGGAGATCCCGTGGATGTTTCTTCAGAATATGTAGGTCAGTATGGTATTGAAGAAGGAGCAACTTCCAGAGTATGGAAATTTAGTCTTCGTGATGATTTAAAATGGAATGATGGTACACCAATCGTAGCAGCTGATTTTATTAAATCTGCTGAACTGTTACTGAATCCTGTTGCAGTAAACTATCGTGCAGACAGTTTATATCAGGGTAATATGATTATTATGAACGCTAAGAATTTTGCTTATGCAGGACAGCATGCTTATGTTAACAATATGATCTCTGCTGACTATGCTGCAGAGGAGTATGTTCAGATGGACAGCTTAACAGCTGACGAAAATGGCGTTTATACTGTAGATGGCAAGGATATTGCTTTTAAACTTGATAACAGTGGAAACTGGAGCACCGATGGACTTTCCGCGTATCATGACAGTGAAAACTATCTTCCTCTCTTTATGAAGGATGATGTGGATTTATATACGGAAGTACTGGAGCCTGCTTTGACAGATGCCGGTTATGTTCCTGCCACAAAAGAAACAGTAGATGCACTGATGCACATTGTAGCCGGCTTACATGGTTATGAAAATGTTGAAGCGTATGCTGCAGCAGATGGCGACTATGCATATCAGGAATGGCAAGAGTTCTGCTTCTATGGAGAAACCTATCCTGAGATGAGCTTTGATGAAGTTGGTATGAAGGCTCCTTCTGATACAGAACTTGTTCTAATATTAGAGAAACCATTACAGGGCTTTGACCTTCATTATGCTCTGACTGACTGCTGGCTTGTAAAAGAAGATTTATACAAACAGTGTGAGAGTGTTAAAGACGGCGTTTATACAAACTCCTATGGTACCTCTGCTGAGACAACTGCATCTTATGGACCTTACCAATTAACTGCTTTCCAGGCAGATAAGGAATATACTATTTCTAGAAACGAGTATTTCTTTGGTCTTGCTGAGGGACAGTATCAGACCACTGCAATTAACGTTTCCTGTGTAGCAGAACCTTCTACCAGACTTGAAATGTTATTAAGTGGTGCACTGGATACCTATGGACTTTCCGCTGATGATATGGAAACCTATGCTTCCAGTGATAATACCTACTATACAACAGAAGACAGTACTTTCTTCATGGCTTTCAATCCCGATATGGCTGGATTAACAGCAGGACAGGAAGCTTTAGGTGCAGGCTACAACAAGACAATCATTACAGTTAAGGAGTTCCGTCAGGCTATGGCATATGCACTTGATCGTTCTGCATTTGCACTGGCTGCTTCTCCTACCAACAATGCTGCTTTTGGCCTTTACTCAAGCCTTATTGTTTCTGATCCTGAAACAGGTGAGACCTATAGAGGTACCGATGAAGCGAAATGGGTTTTAGCTGATTTCTGGGGCTTAAGTGATGAAATCGGTGAAGGTAAAATGTATGCAACTGTTGATGATGCAGTAGACAGTATTACCGGTTACAACCTTGAAATGGCAAAACAGTTATTTGATAGTGCTTATGATATTGCAATTGCTGATGGACTGATGAAAGAAGGAGACGTTGTTCAGATTATGATCGGTACTCCTAACAGCACATCCAACTTCTATAGCAAGGGAAATGAATTCCTTGTAAACTGCTTTACAGATGCTGTAGTTGGTACTAAGCTAGAAGGTAAGCTTACCTTTACATTAGATGATACTCTTGGAAATGGATTTTCAGATGCATTAAAGAGCAATCAGGTTGATATGTTATTTGGTGTAGGCTGGACTGGATCCGCACTGGATCCTTACAACCTGATGGAAGCATATACCTCAGCTGGTTATCAGTATGATCCTTGTTGGGATACCACAACAGCTATGTTAACCATCACACTGAATGGTGTTGACTATACAGCAAGTGTATGGGATTGGACACAGGCTATTAGTGGCATTGAAGTAAATATTACGGCTGCTGACGGAACTATATCAGCATACTCTGCTGGTTCTGTAGATGATAAGGATGAAGAACGGTTCCAGATTTTAGTTGCTCTAGAGGGTGCTGTATTAGAGAACTATGATATGATTCCTATGGTGGATGATTCCAGCGCAAACTTAAAGGGTATGCAGATTAAGTACTACACAGAAGATTATATTTTTGGTGTAGGTCGTGGTGGTGTTCGGTACATGACATACAATTATTCAGATGCTGATTGGGAAGCATATGTTGCATCTCAAAGCGGAAGCTTAAATTATAACTAGAATTAATTTGTCATAAGCGTATGCTTGTGAATAAATGAACTGGAGCAGAAAGGGTGCCTGTCACCCTTTTCTGTTATTCCGGTTTTGCATTTCTACAGCTTCTTTTGATAGAAAATCAAGAGAAGCTGTATGAATACAAAGACATGGAGGTTACTTATGTTTAAATATGTACTAAAGCGTATAGCACTTATGATAGGAGTCTTTCTTGTAATTTTAACGATGTGCTTTGTACTGGTAAAGCTTTTACCTGTAACAGATGCAACGCAGTTTGGAAAGGACATGAATCTAATAAAGCAGCGAAGGGAAGCTCTGGGTTATAATAAGCCCATATTGATACAGTACTTAATCTTTTTAAAGCGAAGTGTATTTGGTGGAGACTGGGGTATCAGTGAAGCACTTTATCGTGGGCAGGATGTTTGGAGTGTATTTATTTCTAAAATTCCTGCAACTTTAATTGTAAATGCATATTCTATGCTCTTTAGTGTGCCGCTAGGACTTGCACTGGGTATTTACGCCGCGTTAAAGAAAAACAAATGGCAGGATTATGCAATTTCCACAGCTGTTATGGTATTTATTTCCGTACCAAGCTATGTATATGCTTTGCTGGTACAGTATTTATTATGTTTTAAGCTGAAATGGTTCCCTCTACAGATGGCAAGTGGAACAGACTATTTTACATTTTCCATGTTTATTTCTATTGTGCCAGCCATGTTGGCTCTGGGATTTGGCAGTATAGCCAGTCTGGCCAGAAATACAAGAGCAGAGCTTTCAGAGGTATTGACCAGCGACTTTATGCTTTTAGCGAGAACAAAGGGCTTAACAAGAGCACAGGCAACGGTTCGTCATGCCCTTCGTAATTCCATGGTTCCGGTATTTCCTATTATTTTAGGTGAGTTTATTGGTATATTACAGGGCTCCCTGATTATTGAAAAGATATTTGGTATTCCTGGAGTTGGACAGCTATATGTAAATTCCATTACTTCACTGGATTACAATTTCTTTATGCTGTTATCTGCATTTTATACACTGGTAGGATTGGTTTCAGGAATTGTGGTGGATATAAGTTACGGCTTTATTGATCCCAGAATCAGAATGGGGGAGCGTTAAGATGAGCAGACAGATGGATTATACTAATATACCAAAAGAGAAATTTGAGTTTTATCAAAGAGATGAATCCATTCATGATAAAAAATTTGATACCAAACCGGTAGGCTATTTTCAGGATGCTATGATTCGTTTTTCCAGAAATAAAAGTTCAGTAGCAGCGGCCATTATTATTTTGTTCCTGCTGTTATTTACATTTTTTGTTCCGGTATTATTTTCTAACAACTATACCAGGTCAACTATGGATACCACCTACCTTCAATACAGTAAGCTGCTTCCTAAGAGTAAAATCTTCAGCTTTTTAGGCTGGGATGGTACTAGCAAGGAAACATTAAGTAAGAGTGATTATCTGGCACGTAATGCCATCATGGAAGAAACAGGTATGAATCCCATTGTTTCCGTATATCGTGAGGATTATGTGGATGCGACCAACACAAGCAATACCACCTATTATGATGTAAGAACTGATTCTTATCTGAAAAATGGTATGATTTACATGACCATTACACCTTCAGAATATGAAGCTATACAACAATGGCAGTTGGATAACCAAATTCAGGTTATTTATCCCGCAGTTGATACCTCAGATTTTAAGGTTGATTCCTTAAAAAACAATGCAAATATCTGGTATGAATGTACCAATAAGGGTACTCCAAAATTAAATGCAAATAATGAATATGTTTCTTTATACAGAACAGCTGGAAATGATGGAAATTATGACAGCCTTCGTATTGAGGGAGATGATGGTTCCTATCGGTATGCAGTAGCCACAGGTACCTCTACCGCCATATCCTATAAGGTACGTATTTTTACCTATACTTATTTCCAGTATCGCTATGGCTTTGAACCTGAGTTTTTGTTTGGAACCAATGCTTATGGTCAGGATATTATTACCAGACTGGCAGGAGGTGCCAGATTCAGTCTGGTTCTGGCAATCTGTGTATCTGTCATAAACCTGATTATTGGTGCAGTGTATGGTGCCATTGAGGGCTATTATGGTGGAGCCATTGACTTGATTATGGAGCGTATCTCCGATATTTTAGGTGGGGTTCCTTTTATTGTGGTAACTTCACTATTCCAGTTGCATCTGTCTAGAAAGGTTGGTGTAGTACCGGCATTACTGTTTGCCTTTGTGTTAACAGGATGGATTGGTATGGCCAGTCAGGTACGTATGCAGTTTTACCGTTACAAAAATCAGGAATATGTATTAGCAGCAAGAACTCTGGGTGCTAAGGATTCCAGACTGATGTTCAGACATATTTTCCCAAATGCGCTAGGGACTTTGATTACCGGTTGTGCTCTTACCATTCCCAGTGTTGTGTATTCAGAGTCTAACCTGACTTATCTGGGTATTGTGAATCTGGATTCCGCAAGCATGTCCTCCATCGGCAGTATGCTGTCAGCTGGACAGCCACTTTTGGCAAATTATCCACACATTATTTTATTCCCTGCTATCTTCATTTCCTTAATGATGATTTCATTCAATTTATTTGGTAATGGTTTAAGGGATGCATTTAACCCATCATTAAGAGGCACGGAGGATTAATATTATGGAAAATAAATTATCAGTTAAAAATTTGGTTATTTCTTTTAGAACTCCGGGTGGAAAGGTACAGGCTGTACGTGATATCAGTTTTGATCTGTATAAGGGTGAGACACTGGCAATCGTAGGAGAATCAGGCTCAGGAAAATCTGTTACATCCAAGGCAGTTTTAGGTATTTTAGCCGGTAACTCCATTGTGGAAAGCGGCTCAATCATATATGATGGCATGGATCTATTAAAAATTACCGAGGAAGACTTTTATCGTATTCGTGGTGACAAGATTGCCATGATCTTCCAGGATCCACTGTCAAGCTTAAATCCAATTATGCGTGTTGGAAAGCAGCTTACAGAAGCTATGTTATTAAAGGGAAAAGTACGCCAGAAAACCAGCAGGGAAGCATTTAACTCAACCCTTGCATTGTTTGAAAAGGCCATGATTGCTTCTCTTGCTTCAAATGACAGCAAAAAGGCTGAGGAATTAAGCCTGATGTGTAAGAATTTTGATCAGTTTGAATGTAAGCATATCGAGCTGGAGCAGGCATATAATGTTTCTCATGAAGCAGCCGTGGAAGTACTAGATGAGATAAAAGATGTATTATTTCACATTGAAAAGAGAGCGTTTAAGGATCAGAAATATACCATAAGTGAGATACTTCGTCTTTGTTATGACACCACAAATGAATTTGTGATTTTTGGTAAAGATGCAGAACAGATTAAAGAACTTACTGCAAAACTGAAACTGATATCCCCAGGAGAGATTAAGCAGGAAGAATATACCGGTACAGTAGAAATACTGAAAAAAATTCAAACCATTTTAGAGAGAGCACTTGATAATGAGGCGCCGGATTTCTTCACTATGGGCTATTATAAAACCTTTTCAACTGAAAAGGAAATACCCGATATGCCTATAAAGCAGCTCAACAGCTATTTAAAGCAATATGCAGATGAGCATTTTATGAATCATTTTAGAGAATGTGCAAAAGCTGCCCTGGCACAGAGTGCCAGAGAACATAATGCCTTAAAAGAAAAAGCAATTTTAGTTTTAAAGGAAAACCAGCCTTTATTTATTCAGGAAAAGCTGGATAAGAATGCCTGCTATAGTGCAGCAAAGGCAATGATAGCTGCAGTAGAAGAAGCGATAGACCATTTGGAAATTCATAAGGACAGTATGTCTTATACCTTTGGTAGCAGCATTAAAGCGATTCTACGTGATTATTTTGAAGGCCTCGAAAAAAACAAGAAAGCAGTACATGTTCATGAAAAGCAAAAGGCTAAATATGCTAAGCTGATTGCAAAAGGAAAGCGTCCTTCCTGGAAGGTTACTCCATCACTTGCTGTTGATTTAGACTTGATAAAAGAAAATATAGAATTCCTTATTCAAAGGCTGACACAGCATTTTGAAGAAAATGTAAAAGGTTTGGACAACAGGAATTTTGAGGAAGAAACCGAAAATCTGTTAGCATTCTTTAAAGAAAATGCTTCTGGTGTAGTATTTAAGGTTTCAAAATCTATGGCAAAATATAAAGCACTCAAGCTTATGGAGGAAGTTGGTATTTCAGATGCCAGAAACAGATATCGTCAGTATCCATTTGAATTTTCCGGTGGTATGAGACAGCGTATTGTCATTGCCATAGCTTTAGCTGCAAATCCGGACATTCTGATTTGTGATGAACCTACAACCGCTCTGGATGTTACCATACAGGCTCAGATTCTGGAGTTAATTAATAAGCTGAAAGAAGACAGAAATCTGTCTATTATCTTTATTACGCATGATTTAGGTGTTGTGGCTAATATGGCTGACAGAATTGCAGTTATGTATGCTGGTAAAATTGTGGAAACAGGAACTAGTCAGGATGTCTTTTATGCACCGGCTCATCCCTATACCTGGGCACTTCTATCTGCTATGCCGGATGTGGAAACAAATGAAAGACTGGAAGCCATTCCGGGGACTCCACCCAATATGATTTATCCACCGGAGGGAGATGCCTTTGCGGATCGAAACAAATATGCGTTAAAAATTGATTTTGAGACACAGCCCCCCATGTTTCAAATAAGTGAAACTCATTCTTCTGCTACTTGGTTGCTGCATCCTGATGCACCAAAGGTAGAGGCACCTAAGATCATATTAGAGCGTATTGCTAGAATGAAAGCAAAAGGAGGTGCTCATCATGACAAATAAAGGAGAAAATTTACTGAAAGTGGAGCATCTTTGTCAGTACTTTAAGGGAAACAAGGCAGTAGATGATGTCAGCTTTGAGATTAAGAAGGGTGAAGTGTTTGGACTGGTAGGCGAATCTGGCTGTGGAAAAACCACAACCGGACGTTCCATAATAAGGCTTTATGATATCACCTCGGGCAGCATTTATTTTGATGGTAAAAGGATAGCTGCCGGAACACTATCCTACAAAGAAAATATTGAAACTGCTAAAAAGCAGTACAAAGAAGAAATAAATGAGATTAAAAATTCTGCCACGCCTCAAGAAGAAAAGACGAGTCAGATAGAAGAAAAGACGAAGGCTCTTAATTTGTATGTGGAAGAACAAAAAAAAGAAATTAGAGCTGCTCGTATTGATAATAAACAGGGTATGAATACCCAGATTCAGATGATTTTCCAGGACCCTATCGCTTCCCTGGACCCTAGAATGACAGTTGGACAGATTATTGCCGAAGGGTTGACTATTCGTGGCGAAAAAAACAAGGAAGTGATTGATAAGAAGGTTTATGAGGCACTTGAAATGGTGGGTCTTGTTAGAGAACATGCAGGCAGATATCCCCATGAGTTTTCCGGTGGACAAAGACAGCGTATTGGTGTAGCAAGAGCAGTTATTATGAATCCAGAATTAATCATTGCTGATGAGCCTGTCAGTGCTTTGGATGTTTCCATTCAAGCGCAGGTGATTAACCTGTTAGACGATTTGAGAAGAGATATGGGTTTAACCGTTTTGTTTATTGCTCATGATTTATCAGTAGTAAAATACTTTTCAGACAGAATTGGTGTTATGTATTACGGAAAAATGGTTGAGTTAGCGGAATCTGATGAATTGTTTCGTAATCCTATGCATCCCTATACCCGTTCACTTTTATCTGCCATTCCTATGCCAGATCCTGATTATGAGAAGCTGAGGAAAAGAATTACCTATGTTCCATTAAAGGAACACGATTATTCTGTAGATCAGCCTACGTTAAGAGAACTATTACCAGGACATTTTGTGCACTGCAACCAAGCTGAGTATGATAAATACAAGGCTACCTTATAGGAGATTTATTCTGAATATGAAACATATGAAGTATGTGGTGCAGATAATAGCAGGAGTTGTGTTATCCTTTATCATTATGTGCTACAGAGGTTTATTCTCTTCAACAAGTACGGCTGAAATAGTTTTAATTGTTTGCGATGGATTTACAATTATAGCATTTTTATATCTAGGGATCGGTTCTTTACTATGGTTATCCACCACCGGTATTTTTGATATTTTTGGATATGCCTTTAAAAAGGGAGCTCATGCCATTATACCGGGTCGTATCGATGATAAAACAGGTGATTATTATGAATATAAGATGGATAAAATTACCAGACGAAAAAAGTATACAGAGTGGTCTGCACTGGTTGTTGGTGCAGGCTTCCTTTTGCTTGTAATTATACTTACTATTGTTTGGTATCAACTGGTATAAAAATTTTTGGTATTATTTTCTACAAAGTAAAAAAATGTATTGTAAAACTTGTCCTGCTATGATAAAATAAATTTTGCATGTGATTATGAATGAACCCTGGAGGTGTGAAAATGGGAGCTTTAAGAATTATTTTAACAATTCTTTTTATTTTAATATGTATTGCACTTGTAGTGCTTGTATTAATGCAGGAAGGTAAGTCTGCAGGTCTTGGAGCAATCAGCGGAGCAGCAGAAACCTACTGGGGTAAAAATAAAGGACGTTCCATGGAAGGGCAATTGGTTAAAATAACTAAGTTTCTTGCCGTATCCTTTATCCTACTTGCGGTAATACTAAATCTTAACGTATTCTAAAACATTACGATAAGAGCACTCTTACTAGAGAGTGCTCTTTTTGAATTTGATATTTTTACTGATCAAGGAAAGAGGCTACATGGATAAAGAAATCGCTGATAAAAGAAAAAAGGTGATATATGATCTTGTTAGAGACTCCCTTTATGTTCCTATGAAGGAAAAGGAGCTTGCACTTTTCATGCAGGTGAAAGGTGATGACAGGCCAGAATTGAAGCGTATTTTAGATGAAATGGTCAATGAAGGAAGTTTATGTCTGACACAAAAAGGTAAATATAAAAAGGGAAGTGGAAAGGCTGCTGAACCTATTGTTGGTACCTTTATCAGCAATGCCAAAGGGTTTGGATTTGTAGAGGTGGAGGGGCATGATGACTTTTACATCCCTCAGGATATGGTAAATGGGGCTTTTCATAAAGACACAGTTGAGATTGTATTACTGCCTGATAATGGGGGAAAGCGGACGGAAGCAAAGGTTGTACGAATTATAGAGCATGGAACGACGCAGATTGTTGGAACCTACGAAAAATCTAAAAGTTTTGGATTTGTAAGACCAGACAATCCCAAACTGGCTTCTGACATTTTTATACCCAATGAGCGTTCTAAAGGAGCTGTTACCGGGCATAAGGTAGTTGTAGGAATAACGGATTATGCAAAAAACGGTAAAAATCCGGAAGGTAAAGTAATGGAGATTCTTGGACATGTGAATGATCCGGGAGTGGATATCCTTTCTATCGTAAAGGGCTTTGAACTTCCTTTAGAATTTCCTGAAAAAGTAATGAATCAGGTGGAAAAAGTAGCAAATGAAGTTAGTGAAGCAGATTGTATGGGCAGAAGAGATTTGCGGGATGTTTTGATGGTCACCATTGATGGAGAAGATGCCAAAGATCTGGATGATGCAGTCAGTGTGTCATATGACGAACGGGAAGAAATCTATCATTTGGGTGTGCATATAGCTGATGTTACAAATTATGTACAGGAAAATTCTGCTTTAGACAAAGAAGCATTAAAAAGAGGCACCAGTGTTTATTTGGTGGACAGAGTGATCCCTATGCTTCCTCATACCTTATCAAACGGGATTTGCTCTTTGAATCAGGGAGTAGACAGACTGGCATTAAGCTGTCTAATGGAAATTAACAAAGCAGGTGAGATTGTAAATTATGATATTACTGAATCTGTTATTTGCGTAAGCAAACGTATGACCTATACGTCTGTAAAGAAAATATTGGAAGACCATGATGAAGCAGAATGTAAGACCTATGCAGAGCTGGTTCCTATGTTTGAACTGATGGAAGAATTGTCAAAAGCATTACGGGAAAAAAGGAGAAAGCGTGGTTCCATTGACTTTGATTTCCCGGAAAGTAAAATTTATTTAGATGCAGATGGACATCCTATAGATATAAAGCCATATGAGAGAAATACTGCAAATATGCTCATAGAAGATTTTATGCTTGCGGCAAACGAAACTGTAGCACAACATTTTTACTGGATGGAAGCACCTTTTGTTTATCGTGTTCATGAGAAGCCTGATAGCGAAAAAATACAGGGACTAAATATATTTATTCAAAATCTGGGTTACTATATGAAATCAATTGGGAGATCCAAGAGTAAGGTATCGGAGGAAGAAATTCATCCCAAAGAAATACAGAAATTGCTAGAAAAAATCGCTGGTACTCCGGAAGAAGCTATGGTCAGCAGGCTCATCTTAAGAAGTATGAGGCAGGCAAAATACAGCACGGAATGTTTAGGTCATTTTGGATTAGCCTGTCAGTTTTACTGCCACTTTACATCCCCTATCAGACGTTATCCTGATTTACAGATACACAGAATTATTAAGGAGCAGATTAGGGGAAGGCTAATTAGTAGCAGAACGGATCATTATCGCGATATTTTGAATGAAGTAGCCAAACATTCCTCTGAGACAGAAAGACGTGCAGATGAAGCAGAAAGAGAAACGGATAAACTGAAGAAAGTAGAATATATGGAAGAACATATCGGGTGTGAGTTTGATGGAATGATTTCCGGTATTACCACATGGGGGATATATGTGGAGCTTCCCAATACAGTAGAAGGTCTGATTCATGTTTCTAAACTTCCAGGAGATTATTACAGTTATAATGAAGGAACCTATGAGATGACAGGAGAAAGGACAGGGCATTCCTTTAAGCTGGGAGAACCTGTCAGAATCCGTGTTGCCGGAACTGATTTGATGACAAAAACGATTGATTTTGATTTAGTGGAGGAATTAAGTGATGAGCAAGGAAGCCATGAAGCTGGTGGCGAACAATAAAAAAGCATACTTTGATTATTTTATTGAGGAAAAGTATGAAGCGGGCGTAATGTTGCATGGAACAGAAGTGAAATCCATGCGTCTTGGAAAGTGCAGTATCAAGGAGTCCTTTATTCGTATTGAGAATGGGGAGGTATGGGTATATGGAATGCACATTAGCCCTTATGAAAAGGGGAATATCTTTAATAGAGATCCTCTTCGCCCAAAAAAACTATTGATGCATAAAGAACAGATCAAAAAACTGGTAGGACAACTGGCTGAAAAAGGCTATACACTGGTACCCTTACAGGTATATTTTAAAGACGGAAGAGCAAAAGTGGAAATAGGTCTTGCCAAGGGTAAGAAGCAGTACGATAAACGTCAAGATATTGCAAAGAAGGATCAGCGAAGAGATGCAGAACAAGATTTTAAAATAAAAAATCTATGATTGACTGTTAGTAAGGAATGCATATATAATATACATTGTAATAACAGTTGTATAAGGGCTAGTCAAGGTTTCGACAGGGGTCTTGCAGCTGGAGAAGCTATCCGCAGGCGATGCGTCAAATCGCGAATATAAATATAAACGCTGAAGACAATTTAGCTTACGCTGCCTAATGGCAGCTGTCTGATCTAGTTCACCTACACATTAGAACCCAGGCATCAACTTTGTAGGAAACGGCATACACTAAGCTTTGCGTGTATGGACGTATCATGAAGCTACTGAATATGGGAGGCTGTCAGCTTCCTGCCATAGGAGGGAATGGACGTAAGTCAAGATAACTGACTACGATAGTAGAAGGACAGGGAATAGGCTTTTGGACACGGGTTCGACTCCCGTCTAGTCCATTAATGTGAGAAATAAAAGTATCTTATCTAAATGATAGGATACTTTTTTCATTTATTATTTTGAAGTTGGCAATCACATGAATAAATAATAAAATGATAAGGAAAAATGTAGCAGTCTGTGGTAAAATTATATATATCATGGATTGAGAGTTTTACAAGAATGAATAAGAAAAGGTAAGTGATAGGATGGATAGGAAGGAAGAAAGAGTGGTTGATGGCTATCTTTTCTTAAGTACAGAGGATGCCAAACTGGCTGAACAAGAGAAGATAAAAATAGAATATCTGGAACAACATATGAATTACATCACCGCACAGAATGTATTGGAGGTCTATAAAAAAGCCAATACAGGAAGAATGTTTGTTACACCTGTAGGATATTCTTACTTAAGGAAAATACAGGAGTATCTGCTTCAAAGTGAAGATATTGATTCAGATCAGGTTCCGATTCTGGAACTATATAGTTCCTATGCACCTCAGATGCGTAAAAGTTATACCCCTGCAAGGCAATATGTGAAACCATCTCGGCAGAAGAAGCCACAATGGCCCTTGTTTTCTGTGATAGCAAATATTATTTTGGCATTAGCTGTAGCCAGTATGTTTGGAATAGCCATAAAGAGTGACAATCCCAATATTCTGAATTATGAAACGGTACTTACAAATAAATATGCATCCTGGGAACAGGAAATTACTCAGAGGGAAGCAGCTATCCGTGAAAAGGAGAAGCAACTGCAAATCTCAGTGGACTAGATTTCACAATTTAAACATATTTTGGTTTTATAATACGCATAGTGAATAGTAAATTGATGCAAGGAGTCGCTGATATGGATAAGCTGAAAATACTGGTAGTTGATGATGAAAGCAGAATGAGGAAACTGGTAAGGGATTTCCTGGTGAAAAACAATTACGATGTGATAGAGGCAGAAGATGGCTCAAAAGCAATGGATATTTTCTTTGCGCAAAAGGATATTGCTCTCATTGTACTGGATGTCATGATGCCTAAAATGGATGGCTTTCAGGTTTGCCGTGAAGTCAGGGAATACTCCAGGGTTCCCATTATTATGCTTACAGCTAAGGGAGAAGAACGGGATGAATTACAGGGCTTTGAATTAGGGGTTGATGAGTATATCAGTAAACCTTTCAGCCCCACAATTTTGGTTGCAAGAATTGAAGCCATACTTCGTAGAACCAATCAGGTCGCATCGGATGAGATTTTAAGAGCAGGGGGAATTGAAGTGAATAAAGCTGCTCATATTGTAAAAATGGATGATAAGGATGTGGAGTTAAGTTATAAAGAATTTGAATTACTGGTATATTTTATAGAAAACAAAGGGTTGGCTTTATCCAGAGAAAAAATATTGAACAACGTATGGAATTATGATTACTTTGGAGATGCTAGAACAATTGATACTCATGTTAAAAAACTGCGAAGTAAGATGGGCGAAAAAGGAGACCTGATTAAGACCATCTGGGGAATGGGTTATAAATTTGATGTGGAGTAAGGGAATGCATATGAAAAAATTGAATTATTCCATTAAAAAGCAACTTGCTTTTGTTTTTATCTGTCTGATGACTGTAACCTTATTATTATGCTGGATCATAAATAATATTTTTTTACAAAGGTATTATGAAGGGAATCGGGAAAAGGCTATTTTAGAAACATATCATCTAATAGATAAAGCAACAGGGTATGACAGGCTTTTATCAGAGGATTTTCTGATTCAACTGGAAAAGATATCCGGTCGTTATAACATTATGGGTGTTGTTCAGGATTTGAATGGTATTATTGTGGGCACTTTTGGGAATGATGTTGAAATGCTCAAAGGACTTTTATGGGATCGACTTTATATGCCGATTCAAAATTCTCAGGTACTCGACCAGCAGGAAACATATTCAATACAAAAGGTGATGGATTCTAAGACCAAAACAGAATTTATGGAGATGGTGGGAACACTTACAGGTGGACAGGCCTTTTATATGCGTACACCCTTAGAAAATATCAGGGAAAGTGTAGACATTGCCAATCGATTTCTTTTGTATGTGGGATTGCTTGGAGTGGTCTTAAGCAGTGTGATTATCTGGTTTGTTTCTAAAAAAATAACGGAACCCATTTTAGAGCTTGCACATATTTCAGAGAGAATGACGAGACTGGATTTTGAAGCCAAATATAGTGGCAAGAGTAGAAATGAAATAGCCATATTAGGAGATAATATCAATATATTATCTGCTACGTTAGAAGAGAATATCAGAGAACTCAAGACAGCAAACAATGAATTAATGAAGGATATTGAAAAGAAGAACGAAATTGATGAAATGCGTATGGAGTTTCTCTCCAATGTTTCTCATGAATTGAAAACACCGATCGCCTTAATACAAGGATATGCGGAGGGACTGCAGGAAGGTATTAGTGATGATGCCGAGAGCAGAAAGTTTTACTGCGATGTCATTATGGACGAAGCTTCTAAGATGAATCAGATAGTAAAAAAACTCCTGACTTTGAATGAGCTAGAGTTTGGTAATAATGTGGTAAGTATGGAACGTTTTGACATTGTAACCTTAATCTGCAATTATCTAAATGCAGCAAAAATACTAACAAAACAACATGAGATATCTGTTCGAATGGAGCATTTTGAACCAACTTATGTATGGGCGGATGTATTTAAGGTGGAGGAGGTATTTGGAAATTATTTTTCAAATGCAGTCAATCACTGTTCTGGAGATAAAATTATTGATATTCGTTTAGAAATACTGGATAATAAAGTTAAAATAATTGTGTTCAATACAGGAGAACAGATTCCGGTAGAAAGTATTTCTCATATTTGGGATAAATTTTATAAGGTGGATAAAGCAAGAACCAGATCATATGGCGGTAGCGGAGTTGGTTTATCTGTTGTAAAAGCAATCATGGATTCTCTGAATCAAAAATATGGTGTGGAGAATTATGATAATGGGGTTGCCTTTTGGTTTGAATTAGAGACAGTGGGAAAGGAATAGATTATTATGACAGAGGTTTTGAAGCTGGATCAGATAGAGAAGGAACGTGTGCTTCTTATTGGAGTGAATACAGGGCAGGAGGATTTTGAACATTCCATGGAAGAGTTTAAGAGCCTCGCTGAAGCATGCAATATGGAAGTTGTGGGGATGATTACCCAAAATATGGAGGCAATCAATAAAGCACTCTATATCGGTACCGGAAAAGTTTGCGAAGTGAAGGAATATGCAAAAGATGTGGAAGCAGATTTGGTTATTTGTGAAGAAACTCTAAGTCCATCCCAACTACGTAACTTGCAGGATGAACTGGGACTTCCGGTAATGGACAGAACCAATCTCATTCTGGATATTTTTTCAACAAGAGCGAAGTCCAGAGAAGCAAAGCTTCAGGTTGAAGTTGCCAGACTGAAGTATTTATTGCCCAGACTGGTAGGGTTGCATGATGCCCTGAGCCGTCAGGGTGGAGCCAGTGGCAGCATGAGTAGCAAAGGTGCCGGTGAGAAAAAACTGGAGTTGGATAAGAGGAGAATTGAGCATAGGATTGCAGAACTCTCTAGGGAACTGGAAGAGTTATCCGGGGAACGTGCCACACAACGAAAAAGAAGGATGAACTCCAGAATTCCACAGGTTGCACTGGCAGGGTATACCAATGCAGGGAAATCCACATTGATGAATGCAATGGTTGATACCTATGTGGGGGATGAGGAAAAGAAAGTTTTAGAGAAAGATATGCTTTTTGCAACATTGGAAACTTCCGTCCGCAGGATAGATAATGGGAAGAAAAAACCATTTTATCTGGCAGATACAGTAGGATTTATTCATAAATTACCAGCCGGTTTGGTAAAAGCATTTCGTTCCACACTAGAAGAAATAAAATATGCAAATCTGATTTTGGAAGTGGTTGATTTTTCGGATCCCAACTATAAAAAGCATATTGAAGTGACTGAAGATACTCTGAGGGAACTGGGTGCCGGCGAAATTCCTATTGTTTATGTTTATAACAAATCTGATCTCGTGGGTAAACAAATACCCCAGGTTTTGGAAAATAAAATATTTATGTCTGCTAAAACCAAGGAAGGAATTGAGCAATTAGTTCAAATGATAATAAGTACCCTCTATACAGAAAATCAGGAAACGACCTTTCTAATTCCCTATGATAAGGGTCAGATCGTATCCTATCTGTGTGAAAATGCGGAGGTGCTTGAACAGAATTACATTGATAGCGGGGTCTCTTTAGTGGTACACTGTCATAAGGACGATATTAAAAAGTATGAACAATATATTGTAAAGAAGAAATAAGAATGTGATTATCGCAGATTGGAGTTAACATGGATCATGCCAGCATGGAACTAGAACAACGAATACAAATGATGATGAACCAGTCCAGGGATATCTATTTTACAGAATATCTGCAGGACTTACGAATGAAAGTACAGCAGGGCTCAATAACCCATGCATATGCTGCTTCAGAGTTAGACAGGACATTTTATCTCTACCAGCAGAGAATGCAGCCGGCTCCTGTAAACATAGAGAAAAAGAATACAGAGTTTGTAATAGGGGCTGGTATACTTAGTGTTGTTGGAGCATTGTTCGTGCTTGTTGCATTTGTTATGCTAGGGATGACCTATATGAACGGTCTTGTAAAAGGGCTATGTCTTTACGCGATTGCTTTGGTGGTTTTACTGTTTTCAGAATTGGCTATTAACAGAAAAATGCCAAAACTGGCAATTGGTATTACCGGCATGGCAATCTGTGGATTTTATCTTTCAACAGTGCTTAATTATATTTATCTCAATAATATAAATGGAATTGCCGCTATGATTATTTCCGTATTGATATCGCTTGCCACCATTTTTTTAAGCAGGAAGAAAGATTCCGGTATCATCAAAATAATCAGTTTTGGAGGATGCTACATATCCTTACTCCCTGTAACCAATTCCTTGTTTGGCCGGTCTGAAATTGCAAGTGAGATGACTAAATATGATAATACAATCAGATTTTTGGTACTTGTGGGTATTGTTTTTATAGTAAATATTATGACCATTTGCTTACCGGTGAAGAAGATGCAGAATGCAGTACATATTACCCACTTGGTTGCCAACTCACTTTTTACATTGATTTTCTCATCAATGGTCATAGTAGATATAGATAACTTGTATTTGATGTTATTTGCAACAAGCATGTTTCTGATTCAAGGATTTATTTTTTTGAAGATGCAGAAATGGTGTGCTGTGTACATAGTTGCAGAAGCTTTTATTCTACTTACAATCTTTGCAGAGAGTATTCAAATCAGTGAGCAATGGCATCTCCATAGTGTAATGGGAGCATTATTGGCTGCTTGTATTATACTTTATGTATTACTGCAAAAGACCAGCTATAAATGGATTCCTTACTGGATGTTTTTCGGTATGATTTATCTCGTTTATGGCTTAACCCATAAAGCAGAATTCGGAGAGAGTTACAGCTTTATACGTCTGGCTATCTTTATTGTGATCTTCCTTGTTACAAAGTGTTTGTCAGGTATTAAAATTCTTCGCAGCAGTGAATTGGTATTTACCTGTTTTACGGCTTTTGCAGCAGTATCTGCATTTACACAGCCGGATTTGACATTTGCATTTTGCTATCTGGGAGCATTTCTCATATCTCTGGTATTAGTGAAGAATTGGAAATCTCTATATGAAGAAATTGTGATTGTACTATTTGAATGCTTTGTGCTTTTAAATTTCAAAGATGATTTAGCGTTAGCTGTTCTCGCCGGAATTTTGTTTATTGGTGTGATCTTATTTAATCATATATCATACTTCAGAGATAATCAGATTAAGATTTACAATTACATTAATCTTGGTTTACTGACTTGTCTTTACTTAGGATTGGCGTTTAATAAGGATACCATTACATTCATCATTATGCTTTTACTTGGGATTGCATTTGTCATACTTACGTTTAGAGAGAAGTATGGAATGAATTTTAAATATAAGAACTTGATTGTAGTTTTATTCTTATGCTATATGACTTTTGTTTGTAATATTCAGGTTCCTGTAATCAAGAGCATTATATTAATGATGATTGCAATAGGTGCTGTTACATTAGGCTTTATAAAGAGAAGCAAATCTATTCGTATTTGTGGTTTAGCATTATCGCTGGTGGTTTGTTTCAAAATAGTTTTATTTGATTTCGCTAAAGCGCCGTCAACAGAAAAAATAGTTTTATTTCTGGTTGTAGGCATTATTGCTTTAGCAATATCAGGTATATACATTGCATTGGAGAAAAAAGTGGAATAAATATGGTTGATATGGGATACTTAAAAGCTACCTTGTAATTGCCTAATTGATAGACACATATGAAAGGTCAGGATACTATATGAAAAGAAAAACAATATGCAGTGCAGCGATACTTTTACTTGTGGTATTTTCAGGCTGTGGATCGAAGTTGCCCCAAATGACATATGAGCAAGAAAAAGCGATTGTGGAATATGCTGCCTCTACTGTTATGCAGCGCATGGAGGACTATAACAGCAGATTGGTGGATTTGTCCCTCTATGACAGCTTGGAAACAGAACCGGAAGAAACAGAACCTGTAGGAATGGATCTGATAGCTGATACCCAAACAATTGATGTTTCATCTGAAGAAAGTCAATTGTCAATTGAGGAAGTTCTTTCCTTATCAGATATAGATTTCCAATATGGAAGTTATGAAGTATCTGATACTTATCCAAATGAAGAAACAAAGAATCCCTATTTTACGCTCGATGCTTCAAATAGAAAGAAACTACTGATTCTTCATTTTACTCTGCAAAATCTGGCAGAAGAAGACAAAGAAGTGAATATTTTTTCCATGACTCCACAATTTATTGTAACTATCAATGATGATAAAAGAAAAAGTGCATTGTCAACAATCCTGTTAGATGATATCAGTACATATGTTGGAGAGCTTTCTGCTTCTGCTCAAAAGAATCTATTTTTAATTGTGGAAATAGAAGAGGAAACAGCAGCATCCATAGAAAATATAAAATTGACAGTTTCTACAGATATCGGGTATACCACAATTCCACTACAATAAACTCATAAGTACAGAATATGAGAAATTGTGTCAAAATTGTTCAATCAAATAAATGTCGAAAAAGCCTGTATTTAAGGGCTTTTTCAGTTTTACAGATAAAATTGTGCTAAATTTTTAAAAAAGATTATAATTATTGTTGACAAGTGGAATACTGGGTGTTATACTCAATTTCGTTGCTGAGGTACGCAACACAACAGCTTAACAATTTTTGATAATAAATAAAAAAGTTGTTGACAAATGTCGATAGACATGATATTCTAAACTAGTTGCTGCTTGATAGAACAAACAAGCGCAACAAGTTAAAAAAGCCCATTAAAAGGCTTTAGAACCTTGACAAGTAAACAGCAATGCAACCCTGAAAATTCTTAAAGAGAATATTCAGAACAAAGTCCAAGAGAGAGATCTTTTGGCAACCTAAAAACAGTAATAACGGTTAATTTTAGCTAGAGTTAATCTTTAACCGGATCAACGAACATGAA
>DATERV010000075.1:0-16331 GCA_035271185.1 Lachnospiraceae bacterium
AGGCAGGTGAAACTGGCAAACAAGATGCTCATTCCGGTAAGTAAAAAAACGGCACTGACACTTGAAATGACTTCCTTTGATCCAAACGGAGTTTTCTATTTAAGCGAAAATCGGTGGATGAAGATTTTCAAAATGGAGGGAGAAATAAATAAGCTGGTTTCAGCTGTACAAAATCTGACTGGACGAGTTCGCATTACGCTGCACATGGATGGAGATTGTGGCAGGGAAACCTGCCACGTAAGTCTCATGGAAACCGGAGAAATGTATGAGGATGTAAGGCAGAAGATGATAGAGGATGAAGCAGTTTTATCAAATGTAGTAATTCTTCATCCACTGGATATTGATGAAGCAATGAATCAGATTGCAGTTAATTTTTTAAAGGATATCCGGTTTTCATACGCTTCTTATGTGCGTGGTAATAAGGATTGGAAAAGAGAAGTATTCCAGGAAGTAAAAGAAGAAACAAAAAGTTTCACCATGAAGGATTGCTATGGAGAGAGTTTTCATGTATTAGCATTTCCAACAAACAAGGTCGAGGGGCTACTTAATCAGTTAATGGAACTGATGTGTCCAATGTATTTGAGTATAGATCTTAATTCATTAACAGAGGAGGAGCACAGTGATTACAAGAGAGCTATTGAAAAGCGGTATAACAAGCGTTTACCTGTAAATACAGAAGAATCTTTTATCAATCTATCCATCTCGGCAGTAATTATTTGTGATTCCGATGATGCAAGAAAGATATTAGAGGAAACCATTCTTTCTGTATTTTCAGGGCATGGAATGGTAATCACACCAAGCTTTCATATGCAAAGAAAAGTAGCAGAGAGCGTTTTAAGTATGGGATTGCTAGATTATAAGATTATGAGAAATGTAGGGTTAGAAATTGCAGAGGCAATGATGGGAGGTGAAGAAGATGCAGATGCCAAAATCGAAGTATGAGCAGACAAAGGTTTGTGATAGTCCAAGAGCAAAGGAAATGTATTCCGTTCAGGATGTGTTTTCTATGGAGAGTATAGATGAGAGTGGAATCTTTGAACTTCCAGGAAAGAAGTTCTCAAAGCTTTATGCATTAAGTGATATCAACTTTGCAGGAGTAACGGATGAAGAACAAAAGAGCATTATTATCAATTTTTCAAAAGTATTAAAGACAATACCGTGTCGATTTTCTTATGCTGTAGCAAATGAATATGTGGATGAAAGACAGTTTCATGAGAAAATTTTATATCGGTATCACAATGATAAATATGATTCAATTATTCGTTCTTTCAATAAAGTTGTTTCTGACAAAATCAAAGATGCAAAGCAGGGATTGTTTCAGACGATATACGTGACGCTCACGATCCAGGCAGAGAATATGGCAGATGCAAGAGGAAACTTTAGCTCAATGGAAAGTGCAATCAGAAGTGCTTTTGTGGGAATTGGCGTCAATGGAATTCAAGGATCTGTTATGAGGACTGTTGGAATCAATGAACGAATGCAGCAGTTATACAATCTTACACATGCTGGAATTGACAGCAAGTATAAGTTTTCAATGGAAGATGAAGTGAAAGCAAGACATGACTGGATGAATATTATATCTCCAGCGAGTATCTGTTTTGAAAATGAGAAGTTTACCATGAATGGTCAGGTAGGAAAGGTGTATTACATCCATGAATACCCAAAGAGTCTAGAGAGCGATATTATTGCAACACTTACGAAGATGAACTGCACCAGTTATATATCTGTGAATAATGAACTGCTTGATATTTCAGCATTTAAGCAAGAGATTGCAAGAAAATATATGGCAGTTGGTATGAAGATTGAAAATGAGAAACAAAGAAACCGTAATAATAACGATTACTTAGCAGATGCATCTTCTAAATTGTTGAATGAGAAGGACAAGCTTGACACATTTTCAAAGCAGTTAGATACCGATGATGATCACTATTTTAATACTACAGTGATGATTCTAGTTTTAGCAAGAGATGAAGAAGAATTAAGCCAGATTGAGGAAAAGCTTCTTAATGCAGCATCCTTAAAGTCGTTAAAGCTAAAGAGTTGTTTTGGAAAGCAGAGGGAAGGACTTAATTCAGTTCTGCCAATTGGGATTCAGGAATTTAAACGAGTAGCAAATATCAGTAGTTCTTGTCTTGCTATGTTGATGCCATTTAAGACGCAGGAGCTTAGTGATGAAAATGGTATTTATTATGGAATCAATCAGCTTTCACAGAATGTGATATTTGCAAATAAGAAAGCACTTAAGAACCATAACGGTATGATTTTAGGACAATCTGGTTCTGGAAAAAGTGTATTCGCAAAGACTGAGATTCTAAGTATGTTTATCACATTTTTATCTGATCAAATTATTATTATTGATCCTCAGTCAGAGTATAAAGGTCTGGCAGCCGTAACGGATGGAACCGTAATTTCCTTTGATAGTACCAAGGAGTTTTATATAAATCCTATGGACGTAAATTTTGACGGCATTGACTATGCAAGACTGAGGGAGATTATTTCAGATAAAGCAGACTTTATTCTGTCGTTGTTATCCTCTTGCTTAAAAAGAGATATGACACCGGAAGAACAGGGCGTTGTGGACAGAGTAATTGAGAAGGTGTATTCAGAAAACTATTCCATGAGAAAAAGACTAAATGGAATTGGTGAAGATGAAGCAGAGTTCCAGATTCCAGCGTATATGAGAAGCGAGAGCAAGAAAAATACTGTTTCAACGAACTTGACAAATGAAGAACAGATTCGAGCATACTCACCAACACTACAGGATGTATATCAGGGATTATTAGATGAAGGTGGAGCAGTTGCAACACATCTAGCTGCAGCAATGGATATCTTTGTAAATGGTTCATTAAATCTGTTCAACCATAGAACAAATGTAGACTTGAGCAACCGCTTTATTGTATTTGATCTGGCAGGACTCAAAGAAAATATTCGAGTGACAGCAATGCTTATCATGATGGAGACAGTACGTACTTCCATTAAGTCAAATGCTGTTAGTGGAAGATGGACCCATTTATATGTAGATGAGTTTCATGAACTGTTAGGAGTGGAGCAGGTAGCAGATTTCGTTTTAAAACTGTGGAAAGAGATACGTAAGATGTCAGGTATTTTAAATGGCATAACCCAAAACATGTCGGATCTTTTAAACAATGAGAATGGAGGAAAGCTGCAGGCAATTCTTTCAAACACAGAATACTTTGCACTGCTTAGTCAGTCTACACTTGATAAGAATAAGCTAATGCAGTTCTTACCAAGTATCAGCCCGGCAATGTTTAATTTTGTTGACAATGCAGACAGTGGAACAGGACTTCTTCGAATGGGAAATGTAACAGTGCCATTTGATATGAGAATGAGTAAGGACAGTGAGATATACAAGATTGTAAATACAGATGGAGGTGGCTATGGAGTTTAAAAGTACAACTGCCACCTTCGATAATAAGAATCGTTTTGGAGATGATATGAGGCGATTTGTCAGTGATGAGGCAGCTAGATTTACTACAGAAAGTAATGAGGCTGCCTCAGCCTCTATTGATGGAGCAGTAGAGAGTGCGTTTCGTTTTTCGAAAGAAAAGAGTAAGGGAAAGATTAAAGAGTATAAGAGAAACTTACTTGAAATCAAAGGGAAAAAGGAAGAGATTTTATCAAGTGAATCTATCAATCCATCAACAGCGGATATCGGTAGTACATCTTCTTTAACAAAAGGACAGGAACAAAAAGCACCCTATGAGAAGATAACTGGTGAAAAGGCAAAGTTTGAGGAATCCAGTAAAACAGCAGGAAAATCGGATGAAGTAAAAGAATTAAGCACTAAGGCTAAGTCAGAGAAAAAGGCAAAGTCTAAGGAAACAAGGAAAGCTGCAGCAAAGACTGCACTTGCATCCGTGTTTAAAGCAAAGAAAGAGTTTTCCAATGAGCTTGCATCAGACAAGAGTACAGGAGATGCATTAAAAGATGGAAATACCGGAGTGATGCGAGTATTCACGGAGGCAATCAATCCAATGCGATATGTAAAGAGCCTTGGAGCGAAGCTCTTAGGAGCCGTGATGCCATATATCTTAATGTTTATGGCAGTGTTTTCTATTTTGTTAGTGATTGTTTCATTTGTGTTTAGTGTGTTACAGCCCATTGCAGCAGTGGGTGAAGCAATCAGCAGTTTTATAAGTTTCTTTGTGGGAGATGAGGAAGTATTTATCAATGAAACATTAACTGCAGATGAAATCAATGAGATTGTTGCAACATCTGGGGCAGATGCAACCCAGGAAACAGTAATTCGATATGCACT
This sequence comes from Lachnospiraceae bacterium, assembly GCA_035271185.1. Classification (GTDB taxonomy): domain Bacteria; phylum Bacillota; class Clostridia; order Lachnospirales; family Lachnospiraceae; genus Acetatifactor. The sequence goes on from DATERV010000075.1 coordinate 4,280, forward strand.
TTCAAAAGTCGGTTATCCATATAGTCAGGAAGATCGTTGTAGCGGTACTGCCTATGACTGCAGTTCCCTTGCATATTATGCGTGGGATAGTGCAGATGTAGATATCAGTTATGGAAGTGGGTACCCACCAACAGCAGCATCTGGTGCACAGACTCTTGAAGCTGATGGAAAGAGTTTAGATACGATGGAATTACAGCCAGGAGATCTTGTCTATTATGGAGGTGAAGGAAATGGAAGATATATGGGAATTTATCATGTCGCCATATATGTTGGCGAAGGAAAAGCAGTAGAAGCACTTAACACCGATTATGGTGTGGTGTATCAGGAACTAAGAGTTGATAACGCAATTATGGTCTGCAGACCAAATAAAGAATAGGAGAGAAAAAAATATGGCAGATGAAATATCACAGGTAGTAGAGATGGAATACAAGGGCGTGTATTACTTATTTAAGGGAACAAAAGCAATGATTGCAATGATGGCAAGATTTGTAAAAGCATTAAATGAATGGGGAAATCAGAAGTACTTAAACATGCAGGGAAACTGTACTTGGGAGAAGATGCAAAAGATTTCGAATGGAACCCCACCAATCTTAGAGTTTCCAAAGGAGATGTTTGAGAAAAAGAAGGTGGGGGTAGACAGTGCAGGAAGAGATATCTTAAAGTCTGATTTTGAACTTTACTGTGAAAAGTACAAGCTTCGTTATTGTATCTTACCAGATTTAAATCCAAATGATGATTATATTCCAGTAGCAGTTCCGGCACAGGATATGGGAATTCATCAGGAACAGATTAAAGCGGTTATGGGAAAGCGTATCAAAGTCGAGGAAGAAAAAAATGATGAGTATGATGTAAAGATTAAAGAGGCAAAGGAAAAGGTAGAAACTGCATCCACACCGGAAGAAAAAGAGGAAGCAGAAAAAGAACTGACGATGCTCCTTGAAGCAAAGGAGCAGAATGAACATTTGCTGTCAGAATCCAAAGACAAGTTTGAGAAGGACAATATTCTTGATTTCGCAGAATATCTGCAGCAAGGAGAAGGAAGTCTTGCAGAATATGATCCATCATTAGCACTGACACAGGAAAATGTATGTGGAATTGTGAGGGAATATACACCGTATGAGTGTATGTGGCCTGTGCGTGATGAAAATCTGGTACCGGACAGTAAGGAAATCTATTACAGTCAGAGAACCAGCGATGACAAGATCCATGTGATTCGCAGAGAGTTTCTGTCGGATGAGCAGGGAAGAATATATTCCAAATATTTTGTAAAAAGACCAGGTAGTGAGTCTGAAAAAGTATTTTCCGATTATGGGCTTAGTAAGGAAGGTTGGCAGGAACAGATTCCAGGAATGCTTAAAGAAGCAGGACTTGTGAACGAGGAAAAGACAGCAGTTGTGCAATCAAAGGAGAGATTCCTTAAATATCAGGAGTTCGTGGAAGAAAATTTTAAAAATGCCCAAGCTGCAAAAACAAATACGGGGGAAAAGGAATACAGCAGTGAAGAGGCAAAGAATTTTGTAAAAGAGCATAATTCGGAAACACTGCAAAGATCATCTTATGAGGAATCACTTTATACCACAATTACAGTTCCTGTTTCAAAGCTAATGCAGGATGGAGATGAGGTTATGTGCTTAGAGTTATCCGAAGGACTTTTAAAAGGAGTCATGGTGGATGCAATGGATGATAAAACAGCCAACGTATTTATTAAGGGTGACAATCAGTATTCTGTTATTAAGCAAGATGGTAGTAAAACAGAAATGAGTGGAAAGGATATTATTGCAACTTCATTTTCCGAAGCAAAAGAGGCAGCAACAAAAGCATTATCAAGAAAGGGGAGATAAGATAAGGTGAAACAGGATAAGACAAAGAAAAAACAGCCAAAACCGGTACAGACAAAAAGCTTAAAGAAGCATACCAGAAGTTTAAAAGAGACTGGGATCATTTATGCAGTAGGTACGATTATTAGTATTTACTTTGGATTTTTGTGTGGAGCAGTATGGGTATCTGGAAATAGTTTCAATGAATTTTTGATTAACTTCAATGATTTTATCCTTGTAAAACATCACTTTATTGTGGGGGTCACGGAAGCGACCCTCCCTTTTATTGGAATCTATTGGGTGATGTTTTCTCTTGTGTTTATTATGCTTGCGACTCGGTTTGAACATCCATTTGCCGGACAGGAATTTGGTGTAGCAAAGTGGGGAAATGCAAAGGATTTTACGAGAGATTTTGCAAATCATGATGAAGAAGCAATAGTAGAAGTCAATACAGGAAATAGTGGGGTAAGTGAAGTGGTAAAGGTAAATACAAAGAATTACTGGTTGGCAGAAAACGTGTATCTATCAATTGACAACGTAAAGACTTCAAACCTGAATATGCTTGTGGTAGGACCTCCCGGATCAGGTAAGTCCTTTCGACTTGCACGTCCGATATTAAGTCAGCTATGCGGAAATTTCCTTGCAACAGATCCTAAAGGAGAGCTATACAAACAGACAGGACAGTATTTTGAAGACAACGGATATGAAGTCATGGTTATGAATGTGGAGTCAGAAGAGGGTATGCCAATGAGTATAAGATTTAACCCATTTGCCTATATCCGAACAGAATCAGATATTATGTCTATTGCAGGTATTTTAATGAAGTCCACAACACCACAGGATGAAGCAGGAGGCGGTAATGACCAATTCTTTGAACAGTCTGCAGAAGTACTGTTAATTAGTATTATATTCCTGATTCATTATTATTTCCCAAAAGAAGAACAGAACTGGAAGACCTTTGTAAAACTATTGGATGCAACAACGGTTTATACCAATAAAGATGGATCGATTGATAACAGAGAGGGTGGAATCCTAGATATTGCAACTACAGCAAATTTAAAGTGGAAAGATACTCATGATTCTTCATTCCCAGGATATGTTGCCATTGAGAAATTTTATAATGGTGCAGCAGAAACGACTTCGTCCATTGTGGCATCTCTTGATGCACACTGCAGATATATGAAGCTATCCTGCGTAGTTGATTTGTTATCAGAAGATGAGATTCATATTGGAGAAAGCTTTGGATATTCAAGAAAATCAGAGGCAAGCAGCACCGGAAAGAGAATTTTGTTTATCGTTACCAGTGAAGATAAGAGATATTATGACTGGATTCCTTCTATGGTATATTCCTTATTTTTTGATGAGTTATATCATTTGACAGCGATTGATCCAACGATGCATGAAACATTGCCACAGCACTTGACGTTTCTGATGGATGAATTTGCAAATGTTACATTGCCAGATTCCTTCGTTGAAAAACTTAGTACGATGAGATCAAGAAACATGTCAGCCGTTATTATCGTACAAAATCTAATTCAGTTAAAAAGGAAGTTCCCTAAGTTTGATATGGATAAGGACTTAATTGGTAATTGTTCCATTATAGATATTCTTGGTGCACCAGATATGGATTCTTGTGAATATCTAAGTAAGCATTTTGGAACACAGACCATACATAAGGCTAGTGATTCAGATGCAAAGGATTATAAAGGGCAGTCATCAAGATCTGAGGATGTTATGCAAAAGAGCCTTTTATCTGCAGAAGATATTTTTGCCATGAGCAAAGACGGGGAGTGCGCCATTGTTATTAAGGGTACAGACCCACTGTACGAACCAAAATGTAAGATGGAAGTGACACCATTTTTAAAGCTCCTTTGCAGAAAGAATAAACCATACGATCCAAAGAAACGGAAAGTGGAACGAGAGAAGGGAAAGACTGCAGAACCATTTTTCTTTGCAGGTGAGGATGCATATAAAAAGGCAAGTATATTACGAGAAAAGGGAACTCATATTGTAAGTCTGTCCATGAATGATATTGAAAATATGGTGATTGCAGGAAAACTACGTGAAGCAACAACTGTGCTTAAGATGACAGAGGATATGCAAAAGACACTTCATGAAAATCATGAGAGATATTTAGAGGAACATTGTGATTTGCCAGAGCTAGATTATGAACAGTACCGTGATGAGGGACCATTTAGCGAGGAGTCACAAAAGAAATTTCAAAATAGATGCCTGGTAGTAACAGAATTGGATAGTGCAGGTTATACCAGACAACAGATTAAGTTACTTCATAAGCTGATTATGGAAGACTTTGAGGCAGAGAGGATTATGAAAATCATTCCACCAAGTTCAGAAATGGAGAAAATTAAAAATCTTACAAAAAACTTTTGATTAGATTTAGCAATTAGGCTTTTTTCAACCCAAATATATAGTGAAAGCAAAGGATATAGCTTTTAGAAAATTTGGAAAGGAGAAAAGCGATATGGGAACACATTTATATGCAGCAGCTAGTCCAGTGCTCTTAGCAGCATCAAGTTATACCACAGCCATTACAAGTCTAAAGTCTGTACTTTTGACATTAGGAAGTGCAATTGGTGCAGTCATGTTGGTTTACGGCGGAATTAAGTTCGCCATGGCATTCCGCCAGATGGACCAGCAAGGCGAACATCAGGCAGTTTATTCCGTAGTAGCCGGTGGAGTTCTTGTTGGCTTAAGTGCATTAGTGACAGCGCTGACCTAAAACAACACCCCGGCGTTAGGAAACTTTCGCTGGGGTAATTTATATGGAAGGAGAAAGTTATGACAGAGGTAGTAAAAGCGTTATATAACTGTGCCTTTACCATATGGAATTCACTCGTAGGAATTGCAATGACATTATTTACCACAAGCCCCAAAGTAGCAGCTGGAGGAACACCTTATAGTACAGTTCAAACCATCTACAATGCAATCAGTGATGCGACTGTACCGATAGCAACCGTGTTTTTTATCATAGCAATCTATAAGTCAGTCATCTCAGCACCGCCAGGGCAACAAGCACTTCGATTTTTACAGGATGCACTTCGGTATTGCATTGTCTTATTCATAGCATCAAATATGTGGAGTGTGATGGGGTATATTATGGATTTCTCAGATGGAATCACAGGAAAGATCACAGCAACAAGCGGGTACACATTATCAGTATCAAGTGATATAGAAAGCATTATTGATTCGTGTCTGGCATTTCCGGAATTTTCATTGTCCGGGGAATGGGTAGAAGGATTCTTTTCTACAATTGGATGTTCACTTTTATTCCTGATAGGTGGAGTGATTCTTGTATTTATTATGGTTGCAAGTTGTTTATCCATTATTAGCAGCGCATTCCAGAGAATATTAAAGCCACTGATGATTTTACCATTTGCAGGAATTGCTATCGCACTTGGAGCAGGTGGGCATGAGGTGTCCAGATCCCTTGTAAGTTATCTAAAGACATTTTTTGGATTCTGTATATCAGGGGCAATGATGGTGATTGCAATAAAGATTGGAGTATCACTGTGTACGACACTGGTCGGATTTGACTTATCAAGTGCATCTAATATTTATAAATGTATTTTGATTACGGTACAGATGGCTATTACGCCAATCGTAATCAGTGGTCTGGTAAAAGGCAGTGATTCAATTATTGCGAGAATGTTCTAGGAGGTGAATGAAGATGGCACAAATGAATCGAAACGTGAATTTAGAAGAGATTGATTCAGATGCATTGTTTGGTATTGATGCATTGAAGAATCAGAGTATCTTTCAAAAAATTATCTTCTTTGGCTGTGTCATAGGTGGGGTACTAGTCAATGTTTTGTTACCAATATTTTATGGAACATCAACCATTGTATGTGTACTGATGTTTTTAGGGCTGCTCTTAATTGGAGTAGCCTTTGGATGTAACTACACAGAGGATATGACCTATGGAAGATATATGTATTATTTCTTTTTTAAACCAACGAAGCCTTTATATTTTGAATCCACGGAGGATGTGATCAAAATCAGAGAAAAGGCAAAGGAATTAAAGAGAGAAGAAGAGTTGCTGCTAAGACAAAAACAGCAGGCAGATCCAAAAGCACAAAAGAGGCTTCTAATTATGGTCGTTTCCTTTGTTCTTGTATTGGTAATCGCAATTGGAGCAGTGTTTATGTACAGCAATGTGAAGGAACAAGATAATATCCATCACAATGTGGAAGCTTACGAGGAGGAAGCAGATGAGTAAAGAAAGAAATGGATACGAGGAGTTAGCACGAATGTTATGCGAAGAATTTCAGCGAAAACAGAGTGCAACACTTCTTGCAAATTTGAACAAAAGAAATATGGATGCACTTGATGTATCCAAGAATAAGATTTTAGAGGATGTCAGCGTGGAACTGGCAGGTTATGAGGATGAGGACCATAAGGCTTTATCAGAGGAAGAAAAAACATTAGTCCTTAATCTGGTAAAAAAGGAATTATGGGGATACGGAGCAATTGATGATTTGATCCATGACAGAGGAATTTCAGATATTAAGCTATATGGAGCCGACAACATTCGTATCAAGAGAATAGGACAGAGAGGAAATAGTGGAGTCACATTTGAGAGTGAGAGAGAGTATCAAAAGTTTGTAACAAAGATTCTTGAAAGAAATAAAGTAAATTTAGGAACTGCCAATGCAATTCAGACATTTACAGACAGAGGACAAGATGACTTTATCTTACGAATCACAATTATATCAGGTTTGTTGACGGATAGTGGAGAACCACTTGTAGAGATACGTAAGATTCCAAAGAATAAATACGGATTAGAGGCACTTCAAAGAGCAGGCATGTTTGAAGAAAGAGCGGTTACATTGAACCGAATTCAAAAGATTGCATATTTACCAATATTTGAAGCTGATGACGAGTTAAGTGATCTAATGGAAAAGATGATTCATTCCAAAGGTATCTTATTTACCGGGAAAGGCGCAAGTGGAAAAACAACACTGATGAACGCCATGATTGCAGAAATTCCATATGATGAATCAGTAATGATTTGCCAGGAAAATGCAGAGCTTTTTGATTTGGAACATCCAGATTTGTTTTCAGCGCATGTATTAACAAACGCCGGAGATTCAAAGATTTCATATAATCTTGGAGATTTAACAAGGGCAGCACTGCTTGTTGATTTGGATCGCGTTATTGTAGGTGAAGTGAAAGAAGGATCAGAGGCAGCAGGACTATCAAAGGCATCTATGACAGGACATAAATGTTGGACCAGTGTACATGGCGAGAGCTGTGAAATGGCAGTAGATAAGATGGTGGATTACATTAGCCAGGCAACCGGATATTCAACAAAGGATTCTTTAAAACAGCTACAGGGATTTGAATATGTTATTCATCTTAGAAATTTTCATATTGATGAGGTCATTCGAATTGCAGGCTGGGATAAGGAAAAAGAAGCACTGATTTATGAGCAGGTATATCCATTTGAAAGGGAGCGTGAGTAGATTGAAAAAGAAGAAAAAGATAAATCCATTGGTAATCATAGGAATCATTGTAGCAGTGATTCTTGTCATCGTAATTGGATGTCAGATATTCGGAATCAATCTGTTTGCAACATTAAGTGGAGAGAATGCCAAAATAGCAAGTTCTTTTTCAGATGTGAACGAGCTTAGTAGTGGGAAAGCATATGTATGGCATCACGAAGGTGGAAATATAGAAGATGACCTTAGCAAAAAGGCAGACAGCAATATCTTTTTCACCTGTATCAAAGGAGACTATAACTTTAAGAATCAGGAGCTGGAAATGGCAGTGGAACATCCAAGAAGTATTTGGATTTCATCAGACATGGATGATTCCATTCCTACAGTTAAAAAAGATGATTTGCTGATTTATGTTTCAAGTACAACGGTTCCAGATGGAATTGTATTTGAACGCTTTGCAGATTATGGCTATAGCATTGGAGTCTCTAACATGATTAAAGATGGCGGTGGTCATTACTATATTGAATATGCAGCAGTGGATGAAGATGACTACAAGTATTCCATTGATATGAATTCAGATGCCAGCCAGTTAAGTAATCTGGCAGTAATTGAAAGGCTCTATTTAGACAGGGTAGGAGATACAAAGGTTAGAGAAGACAATGTATCTGATGGTGGAACAGTACTTGGACTTAAGAAAAACAAAAGCTATGTCTGCGAGTTTTACACTGGAACTTATTATCAGGATTTTAAGCTGACAGCCAATATTCATACGTTTTCAAGTTTGGAGAGATTTACAAGCTACGAGTATGAGTTCATGCACAGTAATTTTATTGTAATCTCTATTCCAGATTATTTTAAAAGTGGATATTACTTTGTCAATGGTGTTGGTCTGTTTCGTTATGTAGCAGAGGAAGATGAAGGGACATATAACGGCGAGGCATATGATGAAGCTATTGATTGGAATGACCCAATTGTGGTTTATAACGAGAATGGAGAAGTGATTGAAGATCCTAGTGATCCAGACTTTGTAGCTCCAACAATATTGGAACAGTCAGATCCAGGAATAGATATTAATACAGGTGGCACAAGTGAAGAAAGCAGCAAAGCAGGAACGAAGGAGGGAAATGGAACATGAAAGAATTGATTTTAAATTACTGGCCAATAGGAATTTTATTTGTATTATTCTTTGTCCTGTTTATGATCGTGCATAAGAAGTTTAAGGAAAAGAATGTCTTAGCAAGTATCATTAAGAAACATAAGGAAAATACAGATTTAAAGATACTAAGTGAGGCAGAGTTTGTAACTAGATTTGGAGCAATTGAAAATAAGTCTCTTCTATATAAGATGGATCGATTGATTCTAACAAGTGGAATTAAAAATAAGGTTTCATGGATTAACGGAGAAGTGTTTTTGATAGCACTGGTAGGATTCGCAGTAGCAGGATTTTTTGAGGGAATTACCTTCTTTTCAAACTTCTTTGTGGCAATCTTTCTAGCAACAGCTCAGGCAGTAGCACTTTATGCATTTGTCAAAGGACTATCTGGTAGAACCTATAATCAGATTGAGGATGCAACAGCGATTTTTATATCCATCCTATCCAATCATGCCAAAGGCAGTAGTGATATTGTAACCATTATGCAAAAGACTTCTGTTTCACTAAGTGGACCACTTAGGGGAATCGTAGATAAGTTCGTATCGGATTGTGAAAGCACAGGAAATATTGATGTAGCATTTGATTATATGAAGGAATCCATAGATAACAGACAGTTACAGACAATTTTTATGAATTTGAAAAACTGTATGCATTACCAGGCAAATTATGAAGAAGTGTTAGTTCAGATGATGGGGCAGGTGGCAGCAGGGTTGTCAGCAAGAGAAGACCGAAAGAACATCCTGTTTTCTATGAAAATTACATTAGCAGTAATTTCTATCGTTGCAGTCGTCATTGTCTGGATTATTGGAGCAGGACTTGGAATTGATGTAAAGGGATCGCTTACAGGAAATTTTGTGGGACAAGCCCTTTTATGTATTACCGGATTTTTATATCTCCTTGTTGGGGTGAAGATGTTCGGTACGGATAAATAAGGAGGTGGATGAATTGATTGTATTTTTAGTAGCGGTTTTATTTGTAGCATTGTTTGTATTTGCACAGGGAGTTGTATATCTCATAAAGGGAACAACACCGGCAAAGGAAGCTCAAAAGAAAATCGAAAAAATAAAGCATTCTTCTTTTTTGACAAAGTTTGTAATAGAAAAGCAGCTGATGTTAAGAAAGATGGGTGCAGGAGTACTGTTAAAAGATCAGATGACAGTAAGTCAGTGGTACTTATACAAGGCTCTGATGGCAGCATTGTTTGGAATGATTGTGGCATTTATTGCAGGAGGCGTAATAAAAACAGATGCGGCAAAGCCACTTACCATAGTTATTGCAACTTTTGGATGGTTCTTCCTTGATATCTTTTTAAGAGCATCGAATAAGTCATCCAACGATGAGATGATGCCAGACATTATGGAAATGAGTAGATCTGTATTGTATGCCAAGAGAGGTGGTCAGTATATTGCAGATGCATTAAAAGACGCAGTAATTGTAGTAGAAAATAAGAGATTAAAGACAGCACTTATGCAGTTTCGTAATGATATGGATTCTGGAAAGAATCTTGATGATTGTCTGCAGGAATTAGAAATGAGTTTTTCAAACGGTGAAATATCATCATTTTGTACAGTCATTAAATCCTTGCAGACTACAGGTCAGGTTGATGAGGCTCTTAGAACCTTAGAGAACAACATAGAACGAGAACAGATTAGTGTCAACAAGAGAAGATGTCTGATGCTAGAGCATAAAACCATGATGTACGTTCTCTTAATTGCAATGGATATTCTGGCAATGATTTTATATTGCATCATTATGAAGCTTTTAGAAATGCAGATAGGATTTTAGGAGGTGAGAGGAATGTTGAAGAAAAAGAAAGAAGCATCAATTATGGAAAATATGATTGTTATGCTCCTGAATATGATTGTTGTATGTGCATTCCTTGTCATCATCTTTGGAGCATTTGCAGGGATATCTGATAAGTGGGGAATGAGGCAGGTAGCGAGAGAGTACACACTGATTATGGAAACAGAAGGATATTTAAGTTCCGCAGATCAGGCGAATCTTATCAGGGAATTAGAAAGTTATGGTCTGTATAATATTTCACTTAGTGGAACAACCACACGAGAGGTGGATTATGGAGAGCGTATTTATCTGAATATAACAGGAACCTATGATGATAATATTTTGGCATTTGCAAGTGGCATATCAAAGGTTACGGAGCATCCATCCCAGATAACCATTAAGCGACAGACCACAGCGAAGCAGTAGGAGGGGCACATGGACATTGTATTAAAAAAGAAAGCAGCTAGCAGTGCCATAGGATATGTAGTGATGTTTACTGTTGCATTGCTTATGGTGGTATTAACATTGTACTTAGCGCAAGTAGCAAAGCTTATGACACATCAGCATCATATTGATGATAGCTTAGCGGATGCAACACTAGCAAGTCTTGTTGCAGATGATGTGTATTATTTTGAAACCGAAGAGATGACAGGAACACCGGTAATTCGATTTTTAAGTGTGGACGAATCACATGGAATCTTTATGGACTGTATGAACGATGCCATTGCAGACGCCAACGGATTTTATTACAACTTTGCATTTGATGAGTACATTTGTTATGAGGTGGAAGATGGAAATGTAAAGATTACAAGTTATTCTGGAGCTTCTGGTACAAAAAGTATTCGAACCGGAAGAGTTGGCAGTGTGAGTACCCCAGGTGGAGAGATTGTTCAAGTAACATCTGCTTATGGGAAAGTGAAATTTGATATCAAGAATATCATAGATGGAAGCTATATAACAAAAACAAAGGACATTTATTGTACCTTAGAAATCAATAACTAATCAGGAAGGAGATTAAATATGTTTGAGAAAAAAGATAAAGATGTAGAACAAAAAGAACTAAAAAAAGAAGTGAAGGTAGCAAAGAAAGGGAATGGCAATTCCATAGGAGCAAAGGTTCTTTCAGTATTAAAGATCCTTGTAATACCAGCTCTGTTTGCTGGAGTTGTATCTATTGTAATCTATATGGCAATGGAAAATAAGGCACAGGAAGCACAGCTTAAAACGCAGGTGGTTGTCATGAAAGAGGGTGTTGCGGTAAATACTCTTATTACTGCAGATCAGGTGGATGATTATTTTGAAGTAAAGTCGGTGGAACTAACTGCAGTTCCAGAATCTGCGTATAAGTCTTTATCAGAACTTCCAGAGGATGGATTTTATGTGGAGAATGCAATGGACAAGTCACAGATGGTATTAAAAGATGATATTGCAAAGACCGATGAGGTGATGGATAAATACAAAGATGGATATGAAGTAACCTCCTTTGCTGCAGAGTCATTCCCAGGTGGTGTAAATGGTAGCTTAAGGAAAGGCGATATCGTAAATCTTTATGCACTTGATCCGGCAACAGAATTATTAACACTGATGGCAGAGAATGTTTATGTGGCTGATGTTTATGATAGTTCTGGAAATAAGATCAGTGAACCGGAAGAGATTGCAACATCTTTTACAGTATACGTCACAAAGGATGAAGTTGAACAGATCAACTTAGCGGTTGTGTATGGTGGTGTGCAGATGTATCTGATTGCGGAATAAGTAATCTGGTGGATAAAAAGAAAGCAATTGTAAAAAAGATGTGCCAAACCGGCATATCTTTTTTACAATTGCTTAGAAGGTAAAGT
>DATERV010000076.1:0-18455 GCA_035271185.1 Lachnospiraceae bacterium
AGACCTGAGCAATAAGATCGCAAAGCTGATGAATATAAACGGTCGTGTCCGACGTATGGATTCTATGATGATTGAATCAAATATTCGTAAGCTAAGTAGGATTGAACTGCTTTACACTTGCATTGCAAAACTGGTGACTTATCTGAATGAAAAACAACCCACACTTCTTCCTGAGGAATTCATGCATTACTGTGATCCCAATGACTTCAACAGAGTCATTTATCATCAGCGTAGCACTGATACGGAGTCAAGAGTTCAGATATTGCTTGCTGATGCTGACAAATTGATTCAAATCTGTAACAGTGGTTTTGAAAATATAACGGAATACGAACTATTTGTACGTTGCATTTCGGAACAGACCATCATTGAGAATAGTAATCGCAGGCTTCTGACCAAAGAAGATGGAATCATGAATGCAACTACTTTACAGAACCCGTCTGATCCAGAAGCAACTTTCCGTAAGAAGGCAAATAAGGAATACCGTGGATATGTGGCAAATCTGGAAGAATCTGTTGGTGAAAGCGGCTCTGTTGTAACGGATTATCAGTATGAGCAGAACATTCATAGTGACAGCCAGTTTTTAAAAGACCATCTTTCTAAGATGGAAAAACAGGATGAAACAATTGCTCTTGTTACAGATGGTGCATACAGCGGGGCTGAAAACCAGTCACTGGCAATGGAAAAGAATGTTGACCTTATCACCACAAGCCTTACCGGAAAAGATACTGTAGATATCATGGCAGACTTTGAATTTAACGAAACAGGTACAAAGGTTCTTCAATGCCCAGCAGGTCATGAGCCGAAAAGCTGCAGTTATATGAAGCCAAGTGGTCAGTGCATTGTTTCCTTTCACAGAGAGTTGTGTGCAAACTGTCCATATCAGGAAAAGTGTAGGCCTAAGGTTTTCAAAAGAGTCAGTAAAATCATCACTTCCAAAGCTGCTTCAGAGAGGGCACAGACACAGCGAAAAATGCAGGGCGAAGAATTCTGGAATTATGCTAGACTGCGTAATGGAGTTGAAACAGTTCCATCCAATTTACGAATGAATTATCATCTTGAAAAGATGCCACGAGGAAAACAACGTGGAAGGTTCTTCTTTGGATGTAAAGTTGCAGCGTTGAATTTCAAAAAACTCTTCAATTTTAGGAAGGGTTTGGGTCACTATGCCAAAAATCCAGTAATCGCTTAAAAATGTAAGAAGAAACAGTCTGTATAGATGCTCTATACTAATAAAATCACCAGATTATTCTACAAAATATAAATTTTTCAAGGTACTAAAGAATGATGGGGTGTTCTAAACTTAGTTTAGACCCCAACATCATAATATATAATTATATGATGAAATGATATGAGATTCAACAGTGCATTTATTAAGATTCTGTTAAAAAGGCACATTGTTTGTGGAAATAAAAAAAGGTAGGTGCTAATCTGCAAATTTGCTTATTTGACTAAAAGGGAACAAATAGGTGTAAACAGGGTAGAAAACAACTTGAGATAAGTGCTTAGGTATGGTAAAATAATCCTATTATAAATATGAGGGGAAATACATATGGAAGAGAATAATATTGCTATTGTACCAAATCAACTAGAAAAGAAGGGGTCAGGTAAAAAGGTAGGTTTCTTTTTTCTATCCCTTACACCACCAATAGCCTGCCTTGTTTTACAACTTGTACTTGGAGGCGTATACATGATTATAGCTGCTGTCATCTCTATGATTGGTTTTCAGGCAGCTAATCCTATCGCTACTGAACAGGAAGTTATGGATGTATATATCAATTCTGTTTACTCAGCTGCGGCCGGTGGGGTGATGTTCTATCATCTGCTCAGTATACCTATTTTTGGCCTGTGGTATTATTTTGGCTGTAATCGACCGAAGATGAAGCAGTCTGTGAAAAACCTTTCATGGAAAGCAGTAGTGATTGGAGTGGTAGGGGGAGTGTTCCTTTGTCTGATGTCAAATGGGATAGTGGGAATTGAACAGTATATCATTCCGGGAGTTGTGGAGCAGTTTATAGAATTAATGAAGAGTGTAGGAATGGGTAGTGATCTTCTGGCTAACATAGCAGCTATTTTACTGGCACCCATCGGAGAAGAATTGGTATGTCGTGGCTTGACGTTACATTATGCCAAAAAAGCACTACCGCATTTTTGGATGGCAAATGTTTTTCAGGCACTTATGTTTGGCGTGATTCACATGAATCTGATTCAGGGAATTTATGCGTTTGCTATAGGACTGTTTCTTGGTTACCTGGCAGAGAGATATCATTCCCTGTTGCCCTGTGTATTGGTGCATTTTGTAATCAACTTTTCAACCACGGTTTGGATTGATAAAGTATTTTACTGGATTCCCGACAACTTTGTATCCTATGTGATTTTGTTTGTTATAACTTTGCTTGTGGTAATTGGTTTAGTGCGGTGGGGAGGCCCCATTATATCAAAAAAACAGGAAGTGTAAAAAAAGAGCGGACTTTTGTCCGCTTTTTTGTTATTTTACAGATTACAGTATCATGTACAAAATATTAACTATATATACGTAAATCTTCATAAATTCTTAAGGTGACTATACCACATCTATGGTCTATAATAAAAAAGTATGATAAGTAAAATAGTCTGTTTGTGAAAAGGGAGAATGATGTGAGAAATAAAAATTTAGGAAAAAAAGTTGCTGCATCTTTATTGATGGGAATACTGGCAACATCCATTGGGGGATGTGGGGACGGTAAAAAAGTTGATGCTGGTAAGGATATGGGTAGTGGTACTTATGTATATGTACCGGAATATATAGCACTTCCTTCTGCAGAGAATACATATGTAAGTGACGTATATGCGCATGAAAACAATTTGTATTATACAGTCAACGAATATAGTGAAGATAAACAAGAATCAACTGAGACAATATATTACCTTAATCTGGTAGATGCCAATTCTGAGCCACAAGTATACATGAATCTGACGGCTGAAGAGAATGAAGATGGTTATATGAGTTACACCAATAAAAGGATCATAACAGAAGACGGCAGTATCATTAGTGTAGGAACAAAATACTCTGCTACAGAGGTGACTTCTGAAGAAGAGTATGAGAATGTGAGGCAGGATACTTTTTTCTATCTCACAAAAACAGATAAAGATGAAAAGGAAGTTTTTTATATAGATATTACTTCCTACTTAACAATGGATATAGAAAACAGCTATGTACAATATGCTATAGAAAGTAAAAATGGGTACATATTCTTAAGCAATGGGTCCTCCTACATCTGGATTTTTGACCAGGAAGGAAATCACCTGACGGATGTGAAACTGGACAGTAATTCGCAGTACGGTAGTTACATCAATGCATTTGGTGTTATGCAGGATGGAAGAGCAGCATATATTCAAAACGGTAACAATGGACTGGTTTTACATGTGTATGATGATACAAAGAAGGATTTTAGTGAATCTTATGAAAATCTCCCCGGAGACTGCTGGAACACCGGAATAACGCCGGGTATCCAAGAGGGAGTATTATTATGCGGGCAGAGTGCATTATATGAATATAATCCTACCAATCAGGAGTATAACGAGATTACAAAGTGGTTGGATGTGGACTTAAACGGTGACTTTGTAAATGGAGTTTTTTCTTTAAAGGACGGCAATATCGCTGTATACTATAGCGATTGGAATGTAAATGAAAATTCTGTTGTTCTGTTAAGAAAGACATTAGCCTCCGAAGTCAAACAGAAGGAATCCATTACCTTGGGATGTATGAACTTAAGTCAAAGCTTACAATCTGCCATTGTGAATTTCAATAAAAGCAATGAACAGTATAAGGTTGTAATCAAGGATTATACAGCTTCCGTAGACTGGAACAAGGACACAGCTATGGATGATTATAATACGGCCATGATGCAGTTTCAAAATGATATAGCAGCAGGAAACGGCCCAGATTTGTTTTCAGCTTCTGACTTGGATGTTGATATGCTGGCAATAAAGGGTGTGATTGAAGATTTAAATCCCTATATGCAGAACAGCCAGGTGATTAACAGATCAGACCTGATTGAACCTGTCATAAATGCATATACAACAAATGGTATACTATGTGCCATTCCGGCTACATTTTCTATCTATACCCTTACTGGAAGAACATCTGAAGTGGGTGAAAAGTCCGGTTGGACATTGGATGAAATGATAGCCTTTGCCAATCAGTATCCGGATTCGGAAATTATCGTTCATTCAAGTAATATCGCGATGTTAAGTTATTGTGTTATGTTTGATTTTGATTCCTACCTAAATTGGGAAACAGGTGAATGTAAATTCAATACAGATGAGTTTAAAAAAGTGCTGGAATTTGCAAAAAAATATCCGAATGAAGACACCTTAAACTATGAAGTTTCCGAACCAAAAGCATTACGTACACATAAGGCTCTTCTTTCTATTTCCAGTTTAGCTGGGCCACAGGACTGGCAGGTAACACAGAAAATGTTTGATGAACCAGTTACTGCAATCGGATTCCCCAGTAATAATTCTACAGGTGTACTGATAAGCGGGAATGATGGTATATGCATTAATGCATCTTCCAAAAACAAGGAAGCAGCATGGTCCTTTATAGAATCTCTATTTGCAGGAGATGATGTGAACGATAGATATGGATGGGGTTTCTCTACCAAGAAGTCTGTATATGATGCAGCAATGGAAAAAGCAATGATTCCTGAATATTTGAAAGATCAGGATGGTAATGTGATAATGGATGAAAATGGTAATCCACAGGAAATATCAAACAGCGGTTATGGTTTTGGGGATGATATTACCATTGATGTTTATTCTGTTAAGCAAGAGGAAGCAGATGCCATATGGCAGATTATTAACCAGATTGACGGCACAATGAAATATAATACGCAACTAATGAATATTATTGAGGAAGAGGCATCACCATATTTTAGAGACCAAAAGACAGTTGATGAGGTAATTGATATCATTCAGAGCCGTGTGCAAGTTTATGTAAACGAAAGTAGATAATGATAACAGGAGGGGCTATGAAAGCCTTACTTAAGTTAAAGCAAAAAAAAGTTAAAAAAAAATCTAGTAAAAAGCAGATAAAAAAAAGAATAAGCTCGGGGCTGTATCTAGCCCCAAGTCTTCTTGGAGTTATTTTATTTTTCATTCTTCCTTTTATGGTAGTTTTTTTCTATTCCATGGTAGATAATCCTATTTCCAAGGAGTTTGTATTTTTTGATAATTACAGTAGGGTGATTCAAAATGCAGCATTTAAAACAGCGGTAACGAATACTGCTACTTTTTCTGCTGTAGCGGTACCTTTGGCGGTTGTGTTGTCGCTGATGCTGGCTATGGTATTGGAATCAAAATTACCATTTCGAAGTCAGTTTCGAACATTCTTCTTAAGCCCCATGATGGTTCCGGTAGCTTCCATCGTACTTATCTGGCAGGTATTGTTTCACTATAATGGTGCAGTAAATGATGTCTTAGTGGCTCTGGGGGGAACAAAAATTGACTGGATGAAATCCCAGTATTCCCAGGTTGTCGTTATCATCTTATTTTTATGGAAAAACTTGGGATATAATATGATTCTGTTTATGGCAGCATTATCCAGTATACCAAAGGATATACTAGAAGTTGCACGGCTGGAAAGCGCAACTTCTCTTCAGACTTTCTTTTATATAAAGCTGAGGTACTTATCCTCAACCATACTATTTGTTACAATTATGTCACTGATTAGTTCCTTTAAGGTATTCAGAGAGGTGTATTTACTGACAGGAGATCATCCCTATGATACCATATACCTTTTGCAACATTTTATGAATAATGCATTTGCATCACTTGATTATCAGCGATTATCAGCTGCAGCAATTTTGATGTCACTGGTTATGATTGTGCTGATAGGAATTCTATTCATGGTTGAGAATCATTTTGGAAAGGATGTGGAAGGATGAAAACAGTGAAACCAAGCTCGTTGCGTCCTTTCTCCCTGCAAAGAGTGAGGAGTGCGGCCAGAAGAAAGAGATGCATACATAAAGTAAGAATTGCCTTGGCTACTATGGTGGCTGCTGCATTTGCTATTATGTTTCTGCTTCCCATAATACTTACCATTACCAATTCATTTATGTCTTCTTCTGAAATCTCTGCAAATTATGGTTCTGTATTTGCAACTGATGAAAAAGGTGGAAAGGTCTACATATCAGAAAAGGTAAATTTGAAGTTTATACCAGATATGGTATCCTTCAGCCAATATATAACTGTACTCTTCAAGAGTCCCAATTATTTGCTTAAATTCTGGAATTCTGTGATATTGGTAGGTCCCATCGTATTATTTCAACTATTTGTTGCAGCATTGGCCTCGTACGGTTTTACCAGATACAGGGGACGAATCCGGGAAATCATTTTCTTCTCCTATATCATCCTGATGCTGATGCCCTATCAGGTTACGCTGGTACCCAATTATCTGGTGGCAGGATGGCTGAATACGATTAATACTTATTGGTCTATCTGGTTACCGGGTATCTTTTCTCCATTTGCTGTGTTTCTGCTAACCAAATTTATGAGGCGTATTCCTACATCCGTAATTGAGGCCGCAGAAATTGATGGAGCAGGAGAATGGCAGATTTTTAAACGTATCTGCATGCCTTTATGTAAAGGCGCAATCTGTTCTGCAGCCATATTAGTATTTATAGATTATTGGAATATGGTAGAGCAGCCATTGATTTTATTATCAGATGCAGAAAAGCATCCATTGTCCGTATTTTTAAGTAAAATAAATGCCGGTGAGATTGGGCTGGCGTTTGCAGTAGCTACCATATATATGGTTCCCAGTTTGCTGGTTTTTCTATATGGAGAAGAATATCTGGTAGACGGAATTACTTACCAGGGTGGAATAAAAGGTTAAATGTTGAGGAGGAAAAAGATGAACACAACAAAAGGAAACAGGAGAGAGTGGGTTAAGACCGCGGCAATTATTTTTTTGTCAGTAATGCTGGCTTTGACATTTTTCTCCAATACAATTATGAACTATTCCTTGCCAGAGGTTGCAGCACAATATATCCAGTCAGGAACTATAACCGCTAAAGTCAGAGGAACCGGTACTGTGGAAAGCGGCTCGCTATATAATATCAAAGTAGCTGAATCCAGAAAGGTAACCAGTGTGGATGTTAGGGTTGGAGATAAGGTAGTGATCGGTGATGAAATCTGCCACCTGGATGATACGGAGAGTGATGAGCTTAAAGCTGCTAAGGATGCTTTGGATAAGGCACAACAGGCATACGACACTGCTCTATTAGCCGGCACGATAAGTACAAGTGTTTTACAAAATGCGGGAAACACTTCCTCAGTTGCTACCTATCAAAGCCAATTGTTATCTGCGCAGAAACAGGTTGATGAGATCAAACAGAAAATAACAGTGCAGGCAGTTACCTATAACGAAACAAAAGCTGCAAATGATGCAGCACAGCTTAAGCTGACAGAAGCCAATAATAATCTTGCTAACATTAATTCCTGGTTATCCTATCAGGGGGATGTTAGTAGTGGTAATGCAAATGCAATTGATACATTAAAAAAGCAGAAAAATGAAGCTTCCCAGATTGCTCTGGCTGCGCAGAATACAACTAATGTTACTGCATTAGCGTTTAAAACAGCAGAATCAGAGAAAACATCTCTGGAGGCACAATTGGCAGAAGCGCAGGATTCAGTGACAGAATTAGCAAAAAACATCAATGATTCTTTAAGTTTAGGTATCTTAAGTGATGGAGTAGTAAAAGCGCAGGCAGAAGTGGATAGACTGAAACAGAAAGCAGTAGGAGCTACTGTGACAGCTGAAGTTGCCGGTACCATTACTTCTGTGTCTGTTGTAGCCGGTGAAAACACATCTCCAGATACACCTGTTGCTGTCATTCAACCGGATGGAAAGGGGTACAGCCTGAGCTTCTCTATATCAGCTGAACAGGCAAAGCGAATTTCTATAGGAGATCCAGCCGAACTGGTTAATTCCTGGTGGTATAATGATATCACTGCAACAGTTGCTTCCATTAAACCGGATCCCAATGACCCGGCTAGGAAGAAACTAGTTACATTTGACCTAAATGGAGAACTCACTGCAGGACAGAGCTTAAGCCTTCAGGTTGGTGAGAAGAGTGCAAATTATGATATGATTGTGCCAAACAGTGCTATCAGGGAAGATAATAATGGTAAGTTTGTTTTAATAGTAGAATCTAAGCCCAGTCCTTTGGGAACACGTTATTATGCAGTCAGGTATGATGTGGAAGTGCTGGCGTCAGATGATACGCAGACAGCAATCAGCGGTGGCCTGTATGGATATGAATATGTCATTACCACTTCAACCAAACCTGTTGAAGCTGGTAAACTGGTAAGATTACCTGATTAATCCAACTGCAGGAAAGGTAAGGGAAGGTAAAAATGAAAAAATTCATACAGAGACTGACCCGCAAACAGTTCCTTTGGGGCTTATCGGGTATGATTGCCTTTTGTATAGGGCTGGTGCTTTATGCTGTAAGTACCCATGTGGCAGTAAAACAAGATACACAGGATATTGTTTCACGGTGGTCTGATAAAAAAGATGTATCACAAGTAAGCTGTTTCTTTTCCAGAGAAGCACAGGTTTCAGAAGATAGTATCCATTTATTTGAACATAATCTGGATAAGGCATTGGAAGAAGCCTCCATTGTCACTGAATCAGATAATGAAGATGCCCGTTTATGGGCGGATGCTTACAGTGCAACGGGGAATGTATCATTGGAAAGTGACAGAGGATCCATGACAGTGAGTGCTGTGGGAATCGGCGGAGATTTTTTTCTGTTTCATCCCCTATACTTGATTTCAGGAGCATATTTTTCTGGTAATGATGTGATGCAGGACTATATTGTGGTGGATGAGGATGTAGCATGGCAGTTATTTGGGTCTAATGATGTTGTGGGCCAGTTAGTCACAATCAGCGGGATTCCTCATATAATAACCGGAGTTATTAAGCGTGAGGAAGGAAAACTTGCTGAAGCAGCCGGTCTTAGTTCCTCTGTTGCCTATGTATCCTATTCAACATTAAGCCAATATGGTACAGATTTTGGAATCAATACCTATGAAATTGTAATGCCTAATCCGGTATCAGGGTATGCAAGAAAGTATGTATCAGAAAATATTGGTGTGGATGAAAACAATGTAGATATTGTAGAAAATACAACAAGATATAGTTTGTTAGCCAGAATTAAGTTACTTACCCAGTTTGGCACCAGGTCCATGAGCAGTAAAGCAATTATATACCCCTATTGGGAAAATATTGCCAGGGGATATGAAGATATATTAGGATTTTTATTCCTGATTATGGTATTATTTTTTATGTATCCGTCCATATTGTTGTTGATTGGTCTTATATCAGCATGGAAACATAAAACTTGGACGGCAAAAGGTGTTTTCTTAAAGATACAGGATAAATGGCAGAGACAGATGGATAAATTCAGGTGTCACAGAGCACAGAGTAAAAGCCTGAAAAAATCGAAATTCAGACATGAGGAGGAGAAGAATGAAAAAAAGTTGTAAGAAAATAATCAGTATTGTGTTAGCGGCCGTTATGACGTTAGGCCTTGCTGCATGTGGTGATAATAAGCAGAACAGGGGCAATGGTAATGTTGTAAGTAATGCTGATGCCAAGAAGTATGTGTATAAAATGAGTGATGTCAACACAGATTTTATCACTGAGAGTATGAGTGTATACAATACTTATTATAAGGATGGCAGAATTTACTTACTGACCTATGAAAATCGGTATGATGAAAAGACAGGTATGGTAATCAATCTGGTTTCCGTGAAGGAAGATGGCAGTGATGTACAGACAATCAATCTTTTTGATACCTTAAGAGATAATCCGGATTATTTTCCAGAGGATGGAAATTATGAGAAAAAGGGTCCGGATGTTACACTGGATAATACAGGGGATGAAGCTACGACTGATGAAGCTACGACTGATGAAGCTACAACAGATGAAGCTACTAACGATGTAATCACCATTCCAGAGAATAATGCAACTGAAGGTGATGTCATTCATGATGTTTGGCTTAATAGCAATAAAATAGACAATAATGGTGTTTTTATGGTAATGGAGAGTAACTCATATCGTTATGATACAGATGGTAATTATATTGATTTGGGTTCTACCTTAACTTTATATATATATGATTTATCCGGTACACAACGTAGTCAGATCGTATTGAATGATGATCAAGCCAATGAATATATGTATGTAAACAGTATGACTACAGATAGTAAGGGAAATGTAGTGCTGATGACTGGCGACAAAATATTGATTTATGATGCAACAGGTACACAGATTGCAGATATGCCAGTGAACAGCCAGGATACTAATATTCAGTTCTCCTTCGTGGGCAAAGATGATAAATTGAAGATGGTATCATATAACCAGGATTGGACGAAGATGAGCTTAAAGGTATTCAATCTTCAGACCAAAGCTTTTGAAAGTGATGTTGAACTTCCCGGAACCTTAACTAATTATGGTATGAATCCAGGTCGAAATTATGATCTAATGCTGACCAACTCTATGGGTGCTTTTGGCTTTAATATTGGTGATGCAGAGGTAACACCTATATTAAGCTATATCAATTCTGATATTGACGGCAATAATATGAACAGTATATATGAAATGAATGAAGGAAAATTGCTTGCTGTTTACAATGATGAGGAGGACTGGACAACCAAGATTGCTGTTCTGACTTACGTGGATCCCGCAGATATACCAGATAAGGAAGTGATATCACTTGCCTGCTATTATCTGGACTATAATATGAGAAAGCGAATCGTGGCTTTTAATAAGACAAGCGAGAAGTACCGTATCGCTGTTAAGGATTATTCTGCTTATTCCACTGCAGACGATTATCAAGCAGGCTATACCCAGCTGAATAATGATATTTTATCCGGCCAGGTTCCTGATATTATGATTGTTGACAGTTATGGTATGCCTGTTAGCTCTTATATTGCTAAGGGTGTTTTTGCAGATATTGGTAAGATGATGGAAGATGATAAAGATATTAATTTGGATGACTATCTCACCAATGTATTTGATGCATATTCTGTGGACGGAAAACTGTATAGCGTGATTCCTAATTTTAATGTTTCTACAGTCATTGGGAAAACCAGTGATGTGGGAGAGAAGCAAGGCTGGACCATGGAAGACTTAAAAGCACTTATGGCTAAATATCCTGATGCAAGTGCCTTTGGTGAAACCATGACAAGAGAAAATATGCTTTGGCAGGTTATGATGTATAATGGATCTCGGTTTGTGGATGCAACAACAGGAAAGTGTAACTTTGACACAAAAGAATTTGCATCTTTGTTGGAGTTTGTTTCACAGTCTCCAAAGGAGTATGATTGGGATAATTCTGACAATAGCAGCTACTGGAATAGTTATGATAGCCAATATAGGGATGGAAGAACACTGTTGATGAATATCACTATTAGCGATTTTAGGGATTATTTATACAATGCGAAAGGATATTTTGGGGCTCCGACTACGCTGATTGGCTTCCCATGTGAAGATGGAAATGGCGCAGTTTTACAAGCAAACAACCAATATGCAATAGCTGACAAGTCTAAGAATAAAGAAGGTGCTTGGGATTTCTTAAAATATTATCTCACTCCGGAGTATCAGATGAGCGATGAGATGTCCTATTCCTTACCGGTTTACAAGGAAGCTGTTTTAAAGAGATTAGAGACAGCTAAGGAAAGACCTTATTGGGAAAATGAAGACGGAACGAAGGAATACTATGATAATACTTTTTGGATAGGAGAAGAAGAGATACCAATTGATCCTCTTACCGACGCAGAAGCAGATATGTTATATAACTACATCAGTTCAGTGAATAAGCCATATTATTATGATGATAATCTAAGTAAAATAATTACGGAAGAAGCAGCAGCTTATTTTGAAGGACAGAAGAGTGTAGAGGAAGTAACAGAAATTATTCAGAGTCGTGCTCAGATTTATGTGAATGAGAGCAGATAATGTTCTTCAGTCAGTTCATGCCCGTGAGCTTTCAGCCAGTCTTTTTTCTGTGCGTAATCGGGCATGAAGCGAGCTACCATATCCCAGAAGTCTTTTGAATGGTTCATATGGGTCAAGTGACATAATTCATGAATAATTACGTAATCAATGATGCTGGAATCAGCCATCATCAGGCGATAATTAAAAGACAGAGTACCCGTTTGGGAACAGCTTCCCCAACGGGTTTTCTGGTCTCTAATGGTAATTTTGTGATAAGTACCGCCAGTCAGCTTTTGAAGTTCAGCACAGCGATTGGGAATATATGTTTTTGCTGCAATCCGAAAACGCTTTTCCAACTGATTGATTTTTTGTTGCTTAAAAGGCGTCAGGGAGTGCTGGCTTTCATTTTGGATACGCTGGCTCATACTATTATAGTTTTTTAGAATCCAGTCTTTGTGTTCTAATATAAATGCTTCCACCTGCTTGGGCCTTGCATAGAAAGGGGCTCTTACATGGATGGAAGCATCTTTTTTTATTTCCAGACCCATTGTCTTGCGGTCGGAAAAATGAATGATACAGGTTAAATTCTGACAAGCAGGTAAGTTGTTTAAGGAATAAAGATATGTTTTCTGCATAATTAGGTCTCCCAATTGATTATGATAGCAACAGTACCCGTTACTACTGATATGACAGCACCTTTTCCCGGTATAAACTGATTACTGATACCAATGGGATAATCATTGGTAACATGATAAGAGGAGAGTGGATATTTCATATTCTCAATAGAAACCACGGATTCGGCCTCAAGGCTGAAGAGAGAAAGATAACCAGCCATGGTTGGTTGAAAGCTTTTCTCTTCTTTTGAAACAACCATGACCATACCTTTACAATCAAAGAGGTATCCTTCTGCATGCTGATGTTTTAAGTACAGTAAACACTGTATATTGGCAATGGAATGATCCAGGCGGCCACCCAGGCCGCCATAGATATGAAAAGATAAAAAACCTCTTGCCAAGCCCCATTTTAGTGCTACAAGCATATCGGTGTCATCCTTTTCCGGCTTTAATCGAATTACTTTTTCTGGATATTCTTTTTCAATCAAAAGGATAGCTTTTGCCATCTCTTCATCCACGGAATCAAAATCTCCAATTATGATATCGGGTTCCATGCTTAGTAAACCACAATAAAGCAGACCACCGTCCACTGCTATGACGGTATCAGTCTGCTCATTATAGTCAGGAATTGTATCTATATTTAAATCGCCTGCTCCAATGATAAAACATTTTTTCTTGGTATCCATGAAATCCTCCAAAGATAGCTAGATTATCTCTATTTTATACTGCAAATTGAGCCATGTAAAGATGATAATAAGCTCCTTTTTTGGCTAACAGCTCAGATGCAGTCCCTTCTTCTAATATGCCACCCTCATCAATCACAAAGATACGGTCTGCCTTTTGTATGGTAGAAAGTCTGTGTGCAATCACAAATGAGGTACGACCATTCAGAAGAGTTTCTATCCCCTTTTGTACCAATAACTCTGTTTGTGTATCTATGCTGGAGGTTGCTTCATCTAAAATTAAGATGCTGGGCATGGATACAAAGGTACGGGCAAAAGCAAGAAGCTGTTTCTGTCCAATGGAAAGTCCGCCTCCACGTTCGGTAAGTACGGTATCATATCCTTTTTCCATTTTCATGATAAAGGGATGTGCACCAACAGCTTTAGCGGCGTTTATGATCTCCTCATCGGTGGCATCCAGTTTACCATAACAGATATTATCTTTAATAGTTCCGGAGAATAGAAAGTTGTCCTGGGTCATAATGCCCATCTGGCTGCGGAGGCTCTCTAATGTGACATCGCGAACGTCCTGTCCGTCTATTGTTACCCTACCATCCGTTACATCATAGAAACGACTGATTAGGTTCACAATAGTAGTTTTTCCTGCACCAGTTGGTCCTACAAGTGCGATGGTTTCTCCCGGTTTGATGTGAAAGGTTACGTGCTCTAAAACCTTGGTGTTAGGTGCATCCGAATAAGCAAAGGTCACATCCTCAAAATCCACCACTCCATTGATAGAAGAAAGCGCAAAAGCATTTTCTTTATTTGCAATAGCAGGTGGAGTATCCAGTACCTCAAAAATACGTTCAGCGGCAGCTATGTTAGTTATGATTTGATTGTAAAAACTGCTTAGGTTTGCAATGGGATTCCAAAACATATTGATGTAATAGCCAAATGCAATCAAAAGACCTACGGAAATGGAATCGAGTCCGAGAATAACAATGCCTATATAGTAAAGAACGATAGTACTTACACCCCAGCATATGTCTATGATGGGACCAAAACCATCATTTAGTCTGACAGCTTTTTTAAAGGAACTAAAGTGTTCTTGCACAAGGGTGTGAAATGTATTTCTGGTTTCCTCTTCTGCGGTAAAACTCTGAATAATCCGGATACCGGAAATGTCTTCGTGTATAAATGCATTCAGGTTTGATGATTTCTTCCTGAATATCTGCCAACGTTTGTGGGAGAAAAGCTGAATACAGGTCAGACCGATAATCAGCACAGGCAGGGTGGACAGACTGGCCAATGCAAGCATGGGACTCTTTACAACCATAATAGCTACAACGGCACAAATGGTAATAAAGTCAGGAATCAGTGTCGTTACACTGTTGCTCAGTACATCCTTTAAGGAGTTAATGTCTCCAATAATACGTGAAAGAATTTTACCGGTTGGTCTGCTATCAAAAAAATGAAAATCCAGTGTCTGAATGTGTGTGTAAAGATCCTGGCGAACGGTAAGCAGAACACTGTTGCAGACCTTGGCCATGATATACATCCTCAGCTTAATCAGCAGGATCATGATTACATTGAGTATAACAGCAAGCATACAGATCAAAAAAAGACCCTTAAAATTTCCCGGTTTTATATAGTCATCAATAGCTGCCTCAATAATCAATGGATTTGCCAGGGATACCCCTACACAATATGCCATTGTAAATAGTACTAATATAATTTCTTTTTTATAGACAAGAAGATAGGAGAAAAGTCTTAGAAGAGTCTTCATTTTACCGGTTTCTACTGTCTTCTCGTCATCTTTTATTGAATTGATGGGCATGAATTACGCCTCCTTTTCCATATGAAAATCTCCGTATTGTGCCATGTAGGTTTCATAGTAAAGCCCATGCTTTTTTAATAATTCGTCATGGGTACCTCTTTCTGCTATGTGTCCGTCCTCCAAAAAAATAATCTCATTGGCGTGACGTACGGCACTGATACGATGTGCAATCATTATTTTTGTAATATCCGGCAGGGCTTTCAGAGTCTGCTGGATTTCATATTCTGTTTCCATATCAAGCGCAGAAGTGGAATCATCCATAATCAAAACAGGATTTTCCTTAGCCAGTGCCCGCGCGATACTGATACGTTGTTTCTGACCACCGGACAAACCTACTCCACGTTCGCCTATGACAGTATCATAACCTTCATCCAGTCTTTCAATAAAAGAACCGGCCTGAGCAGCAATGGCAGCCTGTTGTACAATTTCAGCACTTAACTGCTTTTTTTTGCCCAGTCTGACGTTTTCGTCAATGGTATCAGAGAACAGGAAGACATCCTGCATAACCGGTGAAATACTTCCTCGAAGTTGTTTCAAAGAGAGAACACTAATGTCGGTATCATCCAGGTAAATCTTGCCCTTAGTGCTATCGTATAAACGTAGTAGCAGATGAATGATAGAGGTCTTACCGGAACCGGTAGCACCCATAATGCCAAGTGTTTTGCCGGGTTCTAAACAGAAAGTGATGTCAGACAGAATTTCTCTGTCATCCCGTATAAAGGTGACATGATCAAAGGTTATTTTCCCGTTCACATGATCTAAAATAACAGGGTTTTCAGTCTCTTTTATGGTCGGCTTCTCCTGGTAGAGCTTCTTGATTTTCTTACTAGAAGCAACAGCAGAGGAAAGGCTGTTTGTTAACCATCCTAACATTTCCATAGGCCATACGATATTGGTGGAATACTGGATAAATGCACCAAGTGAACCTAATGAAAAGTTTTCAGAGGAGTCTACAAAGATGTAGATATATCCACCTGCCAGTATGACCATAAGTGGAAGCAGTTTACTGACCAAGGAAAAAAGTGGATGATATTTTACAAATATTTTGGATTGTTTCATATTCAGATCATAATATCGCTTGTTGTGTGATAAAAACTTTCCGATTTCGTACTTTTCCCTTGCAAAAGCTTTCACTGTTCTGACACCGGTTAGGTTTTCCTCTGCGACGGTATTCAGTTCTGCATTTTCCTCACTGATATCTTCGTAAATCTTACCCAGTTTGTTTTCCAAAAAGATTGCCAGTGCTGCACAAAAAATCATGCATACTGTAGGAATTAGCGCAAGCTTCCAGTTCAAACGATACATACAGAATAAAATCAATCCTGTGTGTATAAAGAC
This sequence comes from Lachnospiraceae bacterium, assembly GCA_035271185.1. Classification (GTDB taxonomy): domain Bacteria; phylum Bacillota; class Clostridia; order Lachnospirales; family Lachnospiraceae; genus Acetatifactor. Next base: position 16,438 of record DATERV010000076.1, read on the forward strand.
TTCAATGGTCAACATGCTCACATAAGTAAGTCCGTCCCAGATTCTATCTACATCGTCCTTAATTCTGCTCATGATTTCTCCAGTTCCTGTTTTGTCGAAAAAATCTGCAGAAAGGCCTTGGATATGATGGAAGATATCTGTTCTGATATTGGCAGTAATTTTAGCACCGGTCACATCAAAAAAGTATTCTTTCACATAGCCAAAGATAAAGCGGCCTATTCCAATAAACAGAATACCAAGTAGGATTCCTTTTAAGGCGCTAATATTATTATTTCCAATGACATCATCAATAATTTGTTTCGTCAACTGGGGAGAGAGCATATCCAGCGAGGTGCTGATGATCAGACCAAGGACTGCCAGCAGGTAAGCCGGAAGATGCTTTTTGATATAGGTTGATATTTTTTTCATTAATAATTACCCCTTCATTTTGTAATCTAGATCTCAAATCGACATATACGTGAATCAAACAGGTAAGCCTGCCAGGAGATGCCGTATTAACATAAAAAAAGCCTACGGCAGAAACCGCAGGCTTAGTAAATCAAATCAAATAAAACCAAAAACTGGCCTAATGATTCACGCGTCCATGTCGCTTTGAGGTAACTGCATATAAATATTTTAAATTTATTTTGTTAGCTGTGATCAAATTTCTTACTTTACTTAACATTTCTGTTACCTCCTTTTCTTAATTATTATTTGTGAAATCAGCTTTATGTAGATTACGCCATAAATTGGTAATTGTCAATACCAAATCAATATTATTTAATTTTTTAGTGAACGAGTCTTCGTATCCATCGGGACTGTTTAGGATAATTTCTTGTCAATATTGATTACGGCAAAGTAGTTTGGGTTAAGTGACTTGATTTTTTCTTCCATTTGACTGCATACAGTCTGATCACTAATCTTGAAGTGATAGGGTATTACAATATCAAATATGAAATTGGTATGGGTAGGACCTTTCACAATCCGAAAATCATGAATGCACAGGTTTACATCAATATCAGCTAAGAAACCGGTAATTATCTCTTTCATGGACACAACCTGCGGATCGTTGGTACAGACCGGATCCATATGGATCACAGCATCACAGCGCAATTTATTACGAAGAGTTCTTTCAATATTATCAATCATGTCGTGCAGTTCTAAAACATTACCTTCTGCAGGTACCTCCGCATGCAAGGATATCATAATTCGTCCGGGACCGTAATTATGTACAATCAGGTCATGAATTCCGATTATATTATCATAGGAAAGTACTAAGGTATTAATCTGATTCACAAAATCTGGGTCAGGTGCCTGTCCTAAAAGCGGATTCAGGGTATTTCTTGCAGAAACAATACCGGAATAAAGTATAAAGATACCTACTAATATACCACAAATACCATCCAACTTTAAGCCAGTAAAATGGGCAATCAAAGTAGTGATTAAAACAACAGTGGTGGCTAAAGTATCGCTGAAGCTGTCTGTGGCAGTAGCCATCATTGCTTCACTTTGTATTTTTTTACTAATGGAACGATTATATAGGAACATATAACATTTCACCAGAATGGAACTGATTAGTATGGCAACTATAATAGGACTAAATACAATATCCTGTGGATGCAACAGTTTTTCGAAGGAAGTCTTTAATAGTTCGATAGCCATAATCAGAATAGCAGCAGAAACCGCCAATCCGGACAGATATTCGATACGCCCATGACCAAAGGGATGCCCGGAATCCGGCTTTTGTCCGGCCATCTTAAATCCAATCAGTGTTATGATTGAGGAACCGGCATCAGATAAGTTATTAAAAGCATCCGCGGTGATGGCGATAGAATGACTGATTGTTCCGGCAAAGAATTTCGCAGTAAAAAGTAATATATTAAAGAAGATACCCACAGAACCGCTTAAAATCCCATATGCCTGCCTAACCTCGGGAATATGTGTGCTTTCTCTATTTTTTATAAAGATTTTTGACAAGAATGTCAGCATATGAAGTACCTCCATAAACAATTTTTGATAGAATATACATATCTCAATAT
>DATERV010000077.1:0-4730 GCA_035271185.1 Lachnospiraceae bacterium
CGGTATATATAATTTGTTCATAATTATTTCTCCAAAACTGATTTTGAAAATATTGAATCCGGTCAGCCTCTGCTTATTTTATTACACATATGATACCGTCATTTATAAGTTTAGTAATTACCTTATTATATAGTAAAAGAGGGAATAATAATTAACTATTAATCAAATGAATGACAGATATTTTCTTCTTCACCGCAGAAATTAAACCAGCAGGCCATTTCAATTCTTTCCTCCAACTCTAGTTCCAGTCGTTCTTCAATTTCTATGTGACCATCTATTGTGATACTCTCATTCAATGAACATATCATGTAATTATCCTTTCATAAAATAGTTTTGACTCTGATATCAACCAAAATCCTTGCAGGTATTAAGGCTCAATCATAAATTTTGTGGGATGATGGATTCCGGATATAAGTCTTTCTGCTGATATCAAACAGCTTAAGGAAGAAATATTCATCATCAGGATAGCCATATGCCTGTCGTCTCAATGTTTTGATTTTATTATTTATACCTTCAATCTTCCCTGCTGATATATCATAAGTAGCATGAGCTATGATGCCTTCAAAGTGCGTATCAAGCAGACGCCCAAACCACAGAAGATGCTCATTGCCAGATGCTTTACAGGTATCCATGATGTCAATGATCTCCTCAGCCATTTTGGGCTCATCATCACGTGAGTATGCAAGAGTGAGCTTTTCTTTGATGAGATCCAGAGTAAACAACAACTTATTCTGGTTAAGTAAATTATCGTAACGCTCTTCAAGTCCACCTTTGCGAATATAGTTCTCCGTACCAAAGAGAGAGCTTCCTTTTGACACTACCTTTTGTTCAGTTGCATCCTTATCCTTGCGCTGAAGAGTTTTTCTTGAAGACATCAGAATGTAACGAGTTTTCTTTAAGGAACGTGCTGCTTCTACATCACCTTCCATGATAAGACGTCGCTGCTCATCCTTACGGACTTCGCTGACTACCTTGTCATTAAAGTTCTTAACGATATGAAAGTAGTCAAATACAGGTTGGATATGAGGGCACTTCTCTTCAAATGCTTCCTGAAAATCAGAGTTCATATCACATGCAATAGCTTCAACATTGTCCATCCATTTGAGACCGACATGTTCAATAAAGTCATATACCACCTGCTTTTTCTTACCCTTTGCAATCCACAGGATATGACCTGTTTCCATGTCGATTATGTGAGTGGCATACTTATAGCCATTGTGAAGCTTAAACTCATCAATTCCAAGGAATTTAGCTGTCTTTTCAGGCTTGATTAGCTTACTTCCGTCAATTGTATAAAGTTCCTGAAGGCGCTGCATATCGATATCCTTCACAGTATTCTTGCCAAGACCGGTAATCTCTGCAACCTCTTTATTCGTATAGGTACCGTTTGCCAGAAGGTCACGGGTATACTGATATAGTTCTTCTGTGATGCGATGTCCAGGAGCCTTAAACGATATAAACTGCATTTTAGTCTTACCACAGGACGGGCATACATACTGGTTGCGATTGAATTTTACCTGGCTGAGGTAACTGCCAAATGGAAGATGTCTTAGTAGAATATCAGGATGATTATTCACGTGCATCTTGCAGCCACAGCGGCAGATAACATCCTCTTCATTGGCATCAAGAATGCCATGGAAGCAGAACGCAGTACGACCAGATTTGGTAATCACAGTAGTTGTGGAATGATTCAGGAATCCATACAAACAGGAAGGGATTTTCAAAAAATCCGTAGATTGTGTAATTGCTAATTGTCCATTTGCTTCTTTTCGTATATAATCCATGTTAGAGGGTCTCCTTTATGATTGGGTTGTTACATCTGCCGAGATGCAATCCCATCATACTGGAAGATCCTTTTTTATTCAATTGCTAAAGAACAAGATACGACTGTTCTTAGGCTACCGAGCCCGAGGTATAACCAGCCATCCCGAAGGGATTTACCCTTGATAGAATGTAAAAACAATGCTACACTGCGTGGTCCGACGGAGAAATTAAAGATTGTTCTTGAGTTCTTCGCCGTCGTTGATAAATGAACAGCATTGTTTTTACATCCTGTCAAGGGTGGCGTGACTAATCGAAACATTAAGTGGCGGTAATCCCACGAAAAAAATGATTGACCCATATTTAATAGCATGGACTGGAGCATACTCATGCCTGCCATCAGCTCCACGCTTTCTATTATTTTTCCCTCCGGCAGCGCAAGATAATATTCCCGAAGTTCATAATAGTGACCACTTGCTGGATTCTTTCTTGCATTGGATATTAAAAGCCCGGCTATCCTCTCTGTGTCGTGGCATGCCTCATACATCTTAAGAGCATTCGGGGTGTCACCCTCTAGTTCATAGTAAAGACCCGCATTATAATAGAGCCGTTCCCATCTCTCCTGCGGGTAGGTTCGAAGAAGCCTTCGCCTCATGGAATATCGCATAGCAAGCCTGATTTCATAGATTCGCTTACCACCGGTAGCTTCTTTAAACATCATAAAGTTGCCCAATTGTTCCGCTATGCCGATCATTCTCTCTACGTCGCTTCTACCCGTAATCATTTCTGCCAGACGCTGATCAAATTCCTCTACGATACATACCTGCATAAAGAATTCCTGAATTTCCACCTCCCACTGGTCATAGACATGATAGTCAAGATAGTCCCAGAAATCATTTCGCATTCGTTCGATATAATTCGTATCAAAAGGTCTGCCTGAGGCAAGTTCCATTGCAAGAAGTCTTATAATAATTCCTATCCCCTTTGTAAGCCCTGCGACTCTACTAAAATCTTCTTCCGTGAGTGTCAATCCCCACAAATTCAGATAATTTGTCATCTCTGTTTCAGAAAGCACGAAATCTTCTTCCTCTATGACCGTAAATACTTTGCGATAATAAACCGAAAGTAGCCAGGAGGGCATCCTGCTTCTTCCTGACAGAATCAGCCAGACATCCTGTCGCCTTGCAATCATTTCAATCTTTTTTATTAATGTTTCTCGTAGTTCATCCATCCGCAGCTGTTGTAGATCATCAATCACCACGATTAACTGTTTTTCACTCGGTGCAAACTCAAGTTCCGCCTCATTCAACTGCTCCGCTGAATAATAGTGATACTGCCTTTTCCCTAAAAAGTCACGAATAAAGGCTGTTTTTCCACAGCCGGATATCCCATACAGATATACCGTCTGGGACAAGGACTGGGCTGACTTCATCTTTTTATTTGCTATTCTTGGGCGTATGTAGAACTCCTCTTCCGTCTGCAATCCGGATTCTAAAGTCTTTTCATTTTTCTCTTTCATCTTTATCCTCATTTTAAAATGGTGACCACTGCTTCTTCTGTCATCTACGTGGTTTCTTTACAGGTAATGCAAGATATTTCATACATTTTTATGGCATACCTTTTCAGTTCATGAAAAGTTTACCATACCCAAATCGAAAAAGCCACTCCGTAAAAGGGTAGTTTGGGGGTATTTTTGATAGAATTATTGGTTTTTTTACTTAGCCTGTGGTGCAATATGACAATCATCCCACAAGGTTCCCCGGGATACCTTATTAGCATCTTTCAAACACGTTCGTTTTGACATTAAAAAAGACCACTACACATCATGTAATGATCTTTCTAATTCAATATTTAATTAATCACTCGCCCCAGTAATCTTCCTCTTCTTTTGAAATTGATGTTATTCCAAATAACTTCTGCATAAAGTCTTCACGCTCATCAAACATTTCTACAATAATAATCTTATTGTTCTCAATTCGATAGAAAAGGTAATTATGCTTCACATACAAGTACCTATAATCACATTCAACGTCATACATCGTTGAAACAGCAATTCCTTTATCCTCAAAGTCCAAAAGTCTCCTTGCTGCAATTGTAATATTTTTTATTGCCTTTTGAGAAACATCATTTCCAAACTTCGCAGTTAATTCTGAACGCAGTTTCTTCATTTTGTGTCTTACAATCTGAGAGTATTCTAGTTTCTTCAACAATTATACCCCCAACTCTGCTTCAAGATCATCTGCTGAAATAGTGCCTTCATTCCTAATAGAAATCTCTGCGTCATTTAATTTTGACATTAACTTATTTAGAGCTTTCTGTTTATCTAATTCATCAAGTTCTTGCATATCAATAATAGCGCACTGTCCGTGCCCATTACGAGTAAGGTATACACGGTTTCCATAGGTAACTTCACTTAATACTGTTGTATAATTTCTTAGATCTGAGATTGGTTTAATATTTGGCATATTCATTCCTCCAATTCATCTAAATTTTGTCTTGATACACCTATAGTATATCCCGTTTTTCAGAATTTATCAATATATTCGCATGTATATTTGCAGCATGTTTTTTTTGATTCCACAATTCAACAATTCAACAATTCAACAATCCAATCCATTAAAGTCATTCCGGACTATCGTGCAATGTAAGCGTCAAAGGAAGCACGCCTTATATTTTCAGATAATTACTTTATAATATCTCTCAGGAGGTATAGAACATGGAAAAAAGAAAACAGAAAACAAAGAAAGAAAAGCATATTTTAGTTAATAATTATCTTGAAAGTGGCTTATCAAAAACAGCTTGGTGTAGAAATAACAATATACCTATCTCAACTTTTGTCGGTTGGGAGAAACAGCTTAATAAAGTAATTAAAGATAAAGTTATATTTGTTTCACCAAAGCCATCTAAAGAAATTAATAAAGAAAAAACAAAGTCATTTGTAAGAAGAGATAAATCAAGTGGTGTAGAGG
>DATERV010000078.1:0-6700 GCA_035271185.1 Lachnospiraceae bacterium
AATTAATACAGCTCTTATTGCTCTCTCTATTTTAGAAATTTCTGTGATGTCCTCACTAGGACGTGACACTTCAAATCTCGCTTCACATAGATTATTCCTAATAGAACCAAGTAAATAACCTTTTGCTTCTCCAATTAGTAAAATATAGTCAGGCACTATATTTCCTTTCTCCATAATGTATGTCCCCTTTCACCAAACAATCCCCATCTTCATTTTTGTTATAAAGTAGCATAAATTGTCTGTTTTTGCAATAGATTTGCTCGTTTTTGTATAAATGTAGAGTAATTATTGAAAAGAGTCTGTTAATTAAGTTTTATTTATTTTGAAGTATAACAGCTGAATAGGCTTTCAGCAGTATTGTTATCTTTCCACTAACTACCGGTATTTCTTCTCTTTCTATGGTATATCCTTCTTGACTGGTTTCCAATACCTTGTATATTACTGTTTCTTTCTGTATGCCTGTTAGCCAGACACTAACCCTCTTCTCCAACTCATAATCATTGTTATTAACTAGGACAATCGTCTGATTTTCATGATTAAACCTACCATAAGCCAAATAGTTATAGTCCATATCCAAGGATTTTATTGATCCTGTTTTTATTTCAAGACTGTTTTTGTGTATTTGTATGATATCTCTGTGGAATGCAATCAGACCTTTGTCTTCCTTTCCCCAAGGATAAGTCCTTCTATTATCCGGATCGGTAAAACCACATACACCGGCTTCATCCCCATAATAAATAGCAGGTGCTCCCGGCCAGGTCATCTGTATCACTACACCCTCCCTGAATACCGCAGGATTATTCCCTTGGTTTGCGGCTTCCGAACCCAGCGTGTTGATACGGCCCACCTTATGGCTGGTACGTGTCATAAATCTGGAATGGTCGTGATTAGATAACTGATTCATCGCAATTTGCTGGCTGGGTGTGGAAAAACTTGCACCATCATGGGTCATGGTTCCCCAAAAACTCCCAGCATTACCTAATAGATCCTGTTTGAAGTCATCACTATGTTTTTCCATTCCTGTTAAAAACCAGGTTACCGGTTCCATAAATGCATCATAGTTCATAACAGAATCCCATTCATTTCCCTGTAGCCAATCCCTAATATCTCCGTAATGCTCTGCTAAAATAACAGCATCCGGGTTGGCACTCTTTACTGCCTTCCTAAATTCCTGCCAAAAGTGATGATTAAATTCCGGTGACAATCCCAAATCAGCTGCTACATCCAATCTCCATCCGTCTACATTGTATGGAGCAGACACCCATTTTGCTGCAATATGCATCATGTAATCAAATAGTTCCTTAGATCCTTCATAATTCAACTTTGGTAAAGTATCATGTCCCCACCATCCATCATATGTGGGATTATATGGCCACTTATTCTGATCACGAAAGAGAAAGTACCGACGATAACTGCTGTCCTCGGAAATGTAAGCTCCTTTTTCATAGCCTTCGGCGTTTTCATAAATCCTTTCTCTGTCCATCCACTTGTTAAAGGAGCCACAATGGTTAAAAACACCATCCATAATAATTTTGATACCTCTCTTGTGTGCTTCTTCCACAACCTTTACAAACAACGAATTGGAAGCATCCAGATTGGCTTTAGTGGTTACTCTGCTTCTATATTTTGAAGCAAACCGATTTTCTGTCTGATCTGCATCCAATCGTTCTCCTTTATTATCCACAATGCTTCCTACATGAGGATCAATATAGTCATAATCCTGTATATCATATTTATGATTAGATGGTGAAACAAATAGTGGATTAAAATATATTACCTCAATACCCAGTTCCTTAAGATAATCCATTTTATCCAACACACCCTGTAAGTCACCACCATAAAAATCGCGCACATCCATGAGGGCGGGATACCTATTCCAATCATCCACATGTGTTACATTTTGATTGATATACCGATACTCATTGGTTTCCACATCATTGGATGGATTACCATTATAAAATCGATCGATATAGATCTGATAAATAACAGCCCCTTTCGCCCAGGCAGGAGTCTTAAACCCTGGAATTACCACAAAATCATAATACTCATTTACTTCCTGGTTCAGACCTCTCTTATCGTAATATCCCACAATCTTTCCGGCATTGATTTCGAAATAGTATGATATCTTTACATAATCCAATTTATAATTGATTGCATAGTAATCAAAGCTATCATCTGAACTTTCTTTGTTCATCAGAAGCTTCTCTTTGCCGCATACAAAAAAAACCCTGTCTAAATTCTTTTTTCCTGCTCGAAAACGCATGGTAATCTCTTCATAAGCATTTGGCTCATTCGGCGTTACATAATCTTGAGTGGTATCACTGAAAAGAGCTTTTTTATTCAAAACAGGACGCATTCCTAAAATATATTGTTGATTCTGTTCTATCTTTTTTATTTCATCTATCTTCATAAAGGATAACCTCGTTTTAATAGAATTCTATTTTATTCTATAATATTCACCAACCCCGTGCAAGGCGTTTCCATAAATAACACATTTAATCAGCTTAACAGAATTTTTCACATATAAAAATATATAGTAAAAAAGGACAGCTTTTCGATCGCTGTCCTTTTTAGAGAAGGTATTTCTTTCTTATGGGGTATAGCATAAAATATATAATGTATTGGGGGGGGTTACAAGTATTATATTAGCATAGCCCTCCATGTAAATCTATGACCAAAATTCACAAATATTACAATTAACGAGTGTTGTTTTTAGTAATTTTCGACAAAGATTCATTGTACATAATCACTAAAATAAGGATTCAAATTCATCTCTTGTAATTTTTTCTCTTTCAAGTAGCATATCTGCTGCCTTATGGAGTACAACCTCTTTTTCTAAAATAATAGCTTTGGCTTTTCCATAACATTCATCAATAATGGCTTTTACTTCCTTATCAATCTCTCCTGCAATGGTTTCACTATGTGACCTGGTGTGTGCCAAGTCGCGCCCTATAAAGACTTCATCATCATTTTCATCATAATTCACAACACCAATACTCTGTGTCATACCATATCTGGTTACCATCTTACGGGCAATTTTAGTTGCCTTTTGAATATCATTGGAGGCTCCTGTCGTGATATCATTAAATATAATCTCTTCAGCAATTCTTCCACCCAGAGAGACCATGATTTCCTGCATCATCTTTCCTTTGGTAAGGAACATTTCATCCTTCTCAGGAAGAGGCATCGTATAACCAGCAGCACCTATTCCGGTGGGGATAATGGATACTGTATAAACAGGTCCTACATCCGGAAGTACATGGAATAATATTGCATGCCCTGCTTCATGATAAGCGGTAATCTTTTTCTCCTTATCCGAAATAATTCGACTTTTCTTTTCTGTTCCGATTCCTACTTTGATAAAGGAATCTTTGATATCTTCCTGTTCTATATAGGCTCTATTATTTATTGCTGCATGGATAGCTGCTTCGTTTAAAAGATTTTCCAGATCGGCACCTGTAAAACCAGCTGTTGTCTGGGCAATCTGTTGCAGATCCACGTCATCTCCTAATGGCTTATTTCTGGAATGCACTTTTAATATATCTTCTCTACCGCCAACATCCGGGGTACCCACGGAAACTTTCCGGTCAAAACGACCAGGACGTAAAATAGCAGGATCTAGGATATCCACACGGTTAGTAGCAGCCAGTACGATGACGCCTTGATTTACACCAAATCCATCCATTTCAACCAAAAGTTGATTCAATGTCTGTTCTCTTTCATCATGTCCGCCACCCATACCTGTACCACGGCGTCTGGCAACTGCATCGATTTCATCTATAAATATAATACAAGGAGCATGTTTCTTGGCATCTGTAAACAAATCTCTTACACGTGAAGCACCTACACCAACAAACATTTCCACAAAATCTGAACCTGAAATACTAAAAAATGGGACATTGGCTTCCCCAGCAATTGCCTTAGCAAGCAAGGTTTTACCTGTTCCGGGAGGACCAACTAAAAGTACACCTTTGGGGATTCTGGCACCTACTTTCGTGAATTTGGCAGGCTCCCGTAGGAAATCTATGATTTCCTGTAGTTCATCCTTTTCTTCCTTTAATCCAGCAACATCTTTTAGCGTAATTCTGCCTTCACCCATAGAAAGTCTGGCCCGACTTTTGCCAAAATTCATCATCTTACCACTACTACCGCCACCTGCATTCTGGGCATTCATCATCACAAACAAAAATACACCCACAACAACCACAACCAAAATGGGAAGCATAGAAGTCAAAAACCAATTCTGTCTCTGAATATCCATTACCTGTGGTTCAATTTCATATTGTTTGGTCAGTGACTCCAGCTTTGTAACATCCGTAGCATAAAGTGTTTTTTCTTCACCTGAACTCAAAACAACCTCCAAATAACCGGTGGGAGCTTCTCCATTTGGATGTATGACTACTTCGGACACCACCTTAGCTTGTAAATCTTGAAAGTACTCAGCCTGTGTATATTCTTCATTCTTCTTCTGCCAGGTATTTACTAACACCAGACCTAAAAGCAGCAATATAATAATCAAGAAATACTGATTAAAACCTTTTACATTTTTTTTCAAATCTCTTCCTCCTGGTTATATATATAAGAGTATTTCTACTATTCTTCAAATTCAATTACGCCAATGTAAGGAAGATTACGGTATTTCTGATCATAATCTAGTCCATAGCCTACTACAAATTCATCGGGAATCTGAAATCCTGTATAATCCACCTTCACATCTACCACTCTACGGTCCGGCTTATCTAACAAAGTGCACAGATGAAGGCTGTTAGGCTCTCTATCCTTTAACATTTCCATTAAATAACTCAATGTCCTACCCGAGTCTACGATATCTTCTACAACAAGTACATCCTTATCCTTAATGGAATCATCCAGGTCTTTCACTATTTTAACCACGCCACTTGACTTGGTTGCATTGCCATAACTAGATACGGACATAAAGTCCAAAGAAACAGGAATGGTAATTCTCTTGGCAAGTTCGCACATAAAAAAGCTGCCACCCCTTAACACACATACCAAATGAATCTGCTTTCCTGCATAATCCTTGCTGATCTGATCACCTATTACCTGTATTCTGTCATTTACCTCTTTTTCTGTCAAAAGAACTCTTATATGATCTGACATTCTACTGTCCTCCTCTGAAATGTACTTCAAGTATATATTTAGTACCATTACTTATTTTATAAAAACTACTGATTCTATGTCCAACTACCCACAGTATGTGATTTTCTTCTGCCAGAAGCCATATTTTTTCACGTTGGTCCCTAGATATTTTTTCATCCACCATGTAGTCCTGTACGGTTTTCTTTTCATTTTCTGCATTGAATGTAATATAGTCTTTCGTCTGTCTGGTGCGGATTGTCAGAGATTTTTCTATTTTATCATAATCAAACCATTTCGTATACTTATTTTGCATAATATTTTCTGAATTATTATATGCAAAGACCCTGAATTCCATTGTTTCCTCATTAGGCAAAAAAATACACTTGGAAGCCTCATAAGGCTTCGGAAGCTTAATCAGAAAAACATCTGAATGAAAAGAAGGTTCTTCCCCTTCTTTCACAAAACACACTTCTTCATAATTTCTTCTCACAAGAATACCATAGGGCAGATGAACCTGCCTGTTTGCATCCTTATGAAAGAGGGACAATACATTCTCTACATGGGTAGAAGTAATGTCTTTTAAGGCCGGCGTTAATTTTTTAAGAAAATAAAGAATTACCTGTTTTTGTATGAAAGGATGATACTTAAGCATACATGCAACACTTATGGCATCTCCATTAGAGGCTACACAACTATTATATGCTTTCTCTGTTTCTTTCTGCACAAAATCATCTGTTTCTGCTAATATATCGGCAGCTCTCCCCATATTAAGAATTGCTCCACCGGAAATTTCTTTTTCAATACAGGGAAGAATATGATGACGAATCCGATTTCTGGTATAAGTATCCTCTTCATTGGTGCAGTCTATACACCATTTTACACCTAGCTTTGTTAAGTACTTTTCAATTTCTATTCTACTCACTGATAATAGGGGTCTGATAATATCCGGTTTCCCATCTCTCTTTTTAACAGGTCTGATACTGGCAAGACCGTTTAATCCACTGCCTCTGCATAAATGAAAAAGCATTGTCTCCGCCCTGTCATTTAAATTATGTGCTACCGCTATTTTGGCCTGATGATTTTTGAAAGCTTCCCGATCTTTTTTTTGTAATTGTTCCTCAAAAGCAGCATATCTTACTTTTCTTCCTGCTTCTTCGCAAGAAAGCTTATTCTTCTTGGCAAGAAAGGATACATCCTTCTCTACAAGATAAAAGGGTATACTCATATTTTTACATAGTTTTCTCACATAATCAGCATCCATAGATGCATTTTCCCTTATTAAGTGATTCACATGTACCACCATGAGCTGAAAGGGAATCTGCTTTTGTATTTCAGACAACACAAATAAAAGGCAAACAGAATCTGCTCCTCCTGATATGCCTGCTACTACTGTGTCCCCTGCACACAACATATTATGTTTTTTCACGTAGTCTGTAACCTTGTTAATCATGCTCTCTTCCTATAGATAACCAATATTACTGATTTTATTTTACTATTCATTATTAATAATAGTAGGTTTATATGAAAAAAGCAAATAATAATGTATCAGTAGACACTAAATAAAGCCCCCTTCAGTTATAGGGGGGCTTATCAGATTTTT
>DATERV010000079.1:0-5044 GCA_035271185.1 Lachnospiraceae bacterium
TAATGAATACAGCATGAAAAGAGGAAATTTGATGAGTAGAAAACCGACAGTTCTTATGATATTAGATGGCTATGGCCTCGATAATACAATAAAAGGAAATGCTATTGCAGAAGCAAAGACGCCCGTTATGGACAGGCTGATGAAAGAATATCCCTTTGTTCATGGCAATGCAAGCGGAATGGCCGTAGGTCTTCCTGATGGTCAGATGGGCAACTCTGAAGTCGGACACGTAAATATGGGTGCCGGACGTATTGTTTACCAGGAATTAACCCGTATCACCAAGGAGATTCAGGATGGAACCTTCTTTGAAAATCAGGCTCTATTGAAAGCGATGGAAAATTGCAAATTAAATGATAGTGCTCTTCATTGTATGGGATTATTGTCAGACGGAGGAGTACACAGTCATATTACGCATTTATACGGTCTGCTTAAAATGGCAAAAAGAAATGGCTTAAAAAAGGTATATGTTCATTGCTTCTTGGATGGAAGAGATACCCCACCATCCAGTGGAAAAGAATATGCCATTGCATTAGAGGAAGAAATGGAAAAAATAGGTGTAGGACAGATTACTACTGTAATGGGCCGTTATTATGCCATGGATAGAGATAATAACTACGACAGAGTAAAGCTAGCATATGATGCTATGGTAAAAGGAGAAGGAAATCAGGTTGAATGTGGAATATGTGCCATTCAGAATTCCTATAATCAAGAGGTTACCGATGAATTTGTAAAACCTGCTGTTGTTTATCAGGATGGAAAACCGCTTGCATTGGTACAGGACAAAGATGCCGTGGTATTCTTTAATTTCCGACCAGACCGTGCGAGAGAAATCACCAGATGTTTCTGTGATGATGATTTTAACAAGTTCGATAGAGGCACTAGAAAAAATCTGGAATTTGTCTGCTTTTCAGATTATGATCCTACTATATCCAATAAATCAGTTGCATTTCATAAGATTGCGGTGACAAATACTTTTGGTGAATGGCTTGCAGCCAACAATATGACACAGGCCCGTATCGCAGAGACAGAAAAGTATGCCCATGTAACCTTTTTCTTCAATGGTGGTGTGGAAGAACCGAATCAGGGTGAAGACAGGATTTTGGTTAACTCACCCAAAGTAGCAACCTATGATTTAAAGCCGGAAATGAGCGCATATGAAGTATGCGATAAGTTAACAACAGCAATCAAAAGTGGCAAATATGATGTGATGATTATTAATTTTGCTAATCCTGACATGGTAGGGCATACAGGAATGGAAGCTGCTACTATTAAAGCGGTGGAAGCGGTAGATGAATGTGTGGGAAAAGCAGTAGAGGCAGTAAAGGATATGAATGGCGTATTGTTTATCTGTGCAGACCATGGTAATGCCGAGCAGCTGGTAGATTACAAAACAGGAGAACCCTTTACCGCACATACCACCAATCAGGTTCCGTTCATACTTGTGAATTACGACCCTACATATACCTTGAGAGAGGGTGGATGCCTGGCTGATATTGTGCCTACGCTGATTGATACTATGGGAAAAGAACAGCCTGTTGAAATGACAGGTAAATCTTTGCTGATTAAGAAATAATGAGAAAGTGCGGCTATTTATTAGCCGCTCTCTTTTTTAAAGATAGATTAATGATAGCCCATAATTCTTTCATAAGATAAATGGTTACCTTCTATAATTTTGGGAGATTAAGATGAACATCAGAATAAATATGAAAAGAAAAGAATTTGTGGAACGAGACGAGAAAATTACCTATCTTACACAATGGGTAGCATGTAGCATGTGCTTTTTTACTCATGTAAGTCTTCTGTTTATGTTCTTTTTTTGTTCTGTTAAACCCATGTTTTATTACAATATAGGGAGTGTTACCTTCTATACTCTGTTACTGTTTTACTTAGGGGAATGCCCCAAGGATAAAAGAGAATATGCCACAGAAGCTGCTGCAATTGAAGTTCTGCTTCATCAGCTTTTGTGTATGTTCTACCTGGGTGTATCAAGTGGATTTCAACAATTTCTGATTCCTACAGCTGCTTATATGTTTTTATATTCAGCTACTTCTAAGAAAATTTACCGGACAGATATTATCATTGCCAGTATCTGCATTATTACATATGCAATTGCCTGTTTCGGCTTACAAAATGTCACACCACTATATGTTCTTCCTGCGGGAATAGAAAATGTTGTTTATACTGTAATATCAGGAGCTTCTTTTGCTATTCTCATTGCTGTAGTAGGGGTACTGTCTTACTTAAGGAATGAGGGTTATCGGGAAATAAACGAGAAAAATCTGGAATTACAACGGTTGGCAAAAACAAAATCAGACTTTTTAGCCAGTATGAGCCATGAAATACGTACTCCATTGAATGTGGTGATTGGTATGACAGAACTTACATTAAAAGAAGAAGTCAGTGATCAGGCCAGGGAAAATCTGGAATATATTTGTAGCTCCGGGAAAAATCTACTGACTATTATTAATGATATTTTAGACTTATCCAAAATGGAATCAAATAAGATGAAGATAGTCGAAGGTGATTATGCACCTTGGCATATGTTACATGAGGTAATAACCTTAATGGAGATAAAAGCGAAAGAAAAACAGCTTCCGCTTAATCTGGATATTCAGCAAGGATTGCCGGAGACTTTATGGGGTGATGAAACCCGCTTAAGGCAAGTACTTATAAATCTGATTGGAAATGCAATAAAGTTTACTCAAAAAGGACATGTTACACTCAAAGTTACATACATTATAGAAGAGGACGATTGTAACGTGACTTTTTCTGTAGAAGATACAGGTGTGGGTATCAAGCAGGAGGGATTATCCATCAGCAACAAGCTGGTTTCACTTATGGGAGGGAATCTGAAGGTTGACAGTATTTATGATGTTGGCAGCACATTCTATTTTATAGTGAAGCAAAAAATATTTCATGAAAAAAGAGATAACTTGCATAGGGAATCACTTAAGCATTTTATGACTAAAGAAGTCAAAGTGCTTGTTGTAGATGACAGCTGGGTGAATTTAAAAGTGTCAGTAGGCTATCTGTCTTTGTTTGGAATGCAGATTGATCAGGCAGAAAATGGATTTGAAGCAGTTGAGAAGGTAAAGCAGAATGTTTATGATCTGATTTTTATGGATCATATGATGCCGGAGCGAGATGGCGTTGAGACAATGCAGGAAATCAGAAAGCTGGATGGAGAGTATTACGAAAAGGTACCAATTATTGCACTGACAGCAAATGTGGTGGAAGAGAACCAGGTAATGCTGTTGGAGAAAGGTTTCCAGGATATTGTTTCTAAGCCTATAGAAGCGGATGTATTAGCTAAAGTAATTAGAAAATGGATTTCAAATCATAAAATAATGAAGGAAACATAATTTTATGATTATGTGGGATACTTACTTTAAAAAAGGAGGAATACCATGAGTGTATATATAAAAATAGTGGATGTACATGGAAGAGAAATACTGGACTCCCGTGGAAATCCAACCATTCAGGCTGAAGTAACAGTACAAAACACCATAAGTGGCTATGTTTATACAGGAACAGCATCTGTTCCCTCCGGTGCAAGTACCGGCAAATTTGAAGCTGTAGAACTAAGGGATGCGGAGCCAAGATACTTTGGATTGGGAGTCATGCATGCAGCTGAAAATATCGATTTAAAAATCAAACCATTACTATTGGGAGAAAGTGCTTTAGAGCAGACAAGAATAGACAGGATAATGATAGAAGCAGATGGCACCGAAAATAAAGCGAACCTTGGAGCCAATGCAACATTAGGTGTGTCCTTGGCCACAGCCAGAGCAGCAGCTGCAGCTCTGCAGATGCCCTTATACAGATATTTGGGTGGAATTCACACCCACCTGCTACCCATTCCTATGATGAATATCTTAAACGGTGGAAAGCATGCAACAAATACTGTTGATTTTCAGGAGTTTATGATTATGCCGGTGAAAGCAGAAAACTTCAGGGAAGCTTTGAGAATCTGTGTAGAAATCTATCATAATCTCAAGAAGATATTGCAGAATAAAGGGTTATCTACAGGTGTAGGAGATGAAGGTGGTTTTGCTCCTGATCTTCCAGATGCTGATGCAGTATTGGACCTGATAGTGGAAGCCATAAATGCAGCAGGCTATAAAGCGGGAGAAGACATTAAAATTGCATTGGACGTTGCAAGTAGTGAATTGCTCAATGAAAAAACAGGTATGTACCACTTCCCGGGAGAGAGTAAGTTGAAGGGTCAGGAGGTGATACGCGATACATCTGAAATGATCGCATATTACGAACAGCTGATTGCCAAATATCCCATTATTTCCATTGAAGACGGACTAGCGGAAGATGACTGGGATGGCTTCAAAGAGCTGACGCAGCGGCTTGGGTCTAAAGTACAACTAGTTGGGGATGATTTATTTGTAACAAATGTTAAGCGCTTGGATGCTGGCATAAAGCTAAAGGTGGCGAATGCTATTTTAGTTAAGGTAAATCAGATTGGCACTCTGACAGAAGCTTTTGATGCAGTGGAAATGGCACAGAAAAATGGGTATCGTGCCGTGATATCCCATCGTTCCGGTGAAACAGAAGATGCCATGATTGCTGATATTGCGGTAGCATTGAATGCAGGTCAGATTAAAACCGGTGCGCCATGCAGATCAGATCGTATTGCGAAATATAACAGATTGCTTCAAATCGAAGAAGAATTAGGAGAAAATTCCCAAATCCATGATAAATCGTCATTTTTCTTTTAATGAAGTCAAAAATGAATATATAGAATATTTATGCATAATTGTACAGGCCACAAATATTTACGCCTGTATAAACTGCATAAATATGAACATAGGCAGAAATATTCTGTATAAAAATAGAATTTGATTCAACTCGTTAATACGGTAAAGCGGTGAAGTTTGCTTGACATTTCTACAAATTTCCGCTATTCTAACTAAGTTAATTCATTCATAAATTAATTGCATTTTTTTATATAGGTTACTATGGCTTGCAAATTCGCATTAATATTGAATGTGTTGAGTTTTGCTCATGACTATAGGTTACGATAAAGGAGTGG
>DATERV010000080.1:0-30410 GCA_035271185.1 Lachnospiraceae bacterium
ATATGGGGATTCGATTTTGAAAGGAATTCAGATTAATCCTATAAACAAAAAGTATCATATTAACAATAATATTGATCTAGAAATGTTAAGTGAAAAATATTTTATGCAAATTAAGAATTATTCAAGTTTTGGATGTACAGTAACAAAAGGGAGAAATTTATTAAAAAGGATGTTAGAAAAAAACATTACATGCGATGCAATTGTTATGGATTATGGTGGAAATGACTGCGATTATAATTGGAAAGCAATTTCGGATGATCCAGAAGGTGATCATTCTCCTAATACGCCAATAGATCTCTTTATGGAAACATATTGTGATATTATCGATACGTTAAAGAAAAAAGATATTATGCCTATTTTGACTACATTGCCGCCACTAGAACCTCAAAAATTTTTTGATTGGTTTTGTAGAGATTTCAATAAAAAGAATATACTAATGTGGCTTGGCGAAGTTAAAAATATTTACTATCATCAGGAGAATTACTCCAAGGCCATTGAAAAAATCGCATTGGAAAAACAGGTTCCATTAGTTGATTTAAGAGGAGAATTTTTGAAGTTAGGGAATGTCAATGCATTGCTTTGCGAGGATGGAACTCATCCGAATACACTAGGTCAAAAAGTCATTGCATCGTCTTTTAATAATTTTGCAAATGGATTTTTATTAATTAAATAGAATATTTTGAGAGAATGCACCTAAGCCAACAACTTAGGTGCTTTTTTACTTTCAGATAGGAAAGATTCCAGATATATCGAAATAAAAAACATAATGAGGTGCAATATTGTAAAGTTAAAAATTTAGCTGTATAATAAATTCATTACATATCAAACGGAAACATAATATTGATAAAAGAATAGTTGGAAAGAATCACATGTGTAAAGGTGTAGGGAAAAATGTAAAAATCATAGGAGGGGAGTTAGTGAAAAAAACAAAAAAAAGTTATGAGAACAAAATTTCCAGAATCAACAGGCAATCTGATACACTGGTCTTAACCGACGTCAATATTATAGATGTGCTGAATAGAGCGGTTCATGAGAGCAGCACAATTATTTGTCGTGAAGGAAAGATAAGTGAAATTGGACCATCATCAACTGTAGCCATCCCAGAAAACGCAACGGTTATAAAACTATCAGGGAGGTATATCATTCCGGGATTGATCGATGCCCATGTACATCTAGCCCATCCGGGGGTAGACGATTATGGCAGAATCAGCACGGAATCCATGAAAAAGAAATATTTGCGGCATTCATACTTAACTTTAAAATCCGGTGTAACAACAATAAGGAATATGCCTGGTTCCTTCGGTTACAGTATATTGAAGTTTAGGGATCAAGTGAATAAAGGTATCTATATCGGTCCGCGCATATACGCAAGCGGTCCGGCATTAGCGGCACCTTACGGTTATTTCAGTTTGAAGCGATTTATTCCCGCGCCTCCAGTTTTGTTGCCAATTTTGAGTATTATTTTTGGTGCTCATGGATTATCGATTGATGTAGATAGTCCACTTGAAGTGCAGGCAATCATTAAAAAGTTGAAAAAAACTGGTGTTGATTTCATTAAGACAACAACACCAGGTACCTCTTTGGCTTTAATAGAGAACGATCCAGAGAGTCGGGATTTCTACATAAAAAGAAAAGTGGATCCCCGTCTGCTTGACGCGAGTATGAAACCGGAAGTTCTAAAAGCCATCACAAAATGCGCCCATGACGAAGGACTTAAGGTATCTGCACATTTAATCTGCTTGCCTGCGGATATGAAGCAAGCGGTTGAAGCTGGAGTTGACAGCATCGAGCATACACCGCTTGGATTAATAGATGATGAAACCTTCAAGATGATGAAAGATAAGGGAGTTTACTGGGTTCCTACGGCATACTGCTATTATCATTGGGTAGACATAATAGACAACCCCGAACAGTTCAGCAGAGAAGAAGTGAAGGAGGCTATCCCGGAACCCTATCATTCTATTGGTAAAAGGGCCTTGGAAAAAGCAAGGGAAGCTATAATATCAGAAGTTGATCCCATTTGGACACGCTTCCATGCAGAGATGACCAATTACAAACAAGAGTATTTTCCTGTCAATTTTAAAAATGCTATTAAATGCGGAGTGAAAATTGTAGCAGGAGTTGATGCAGGTATGGGAGGTGCGGGGTATGTACCTCACGGTTTTCTTCATAAAGAAATGGAGATATTTGTGGAACACGGAATGGATGAATATGAAGCCATTCGAACTGCCACGGTAAATGCCGCCGAACTTTTAGGAGCAACCGATGAACTTGGAAGTATAGATCAGGGTAAGAAAGCTGATATTGTCATACTAAAATCAAATCCACTGGAAAACATATCTAATTTACGCCAGATTGAGTTTGTTATAAAAGACGGAAAAATTGTATACGGATTATCTTGATGCCAGCGAATACCAGATCAATAAAATATTGAACCACATATGTGACTTAGTCACAGTCAAAAATCAAAAAATATATATAATGAAGATATAAGATAAAAGCCAATGAAAAGTACAAGAGATTAGAAAAGGAGAAACGCATATGAGTGTATTAACAATAACAAAGGATAATTTTGAAGAAGTTATAAAATCAGATAAGCCGGTATTATTAGACTTTTGGGCACCTTGGTGTGGACCTTGCAGAATGGTAGGACCTACAGTTGAGCAGGTAGCAGAAGAGGCGATAAGTACAGCTAAAGTTGGTAAGGTTAATGTGGACGAACAACCGGAACTTGCACAGGCATTTAATGTGATGAGTATTCCAACACTTGTTGTGATGAAGAATGGGAAAGTAGCTCACAGTGTAGTAGGAGTTCAGTCAAAGAGCGCTATTTTATCAATGCTTCAATAAAGTATGATTACCTAGATATGATATGGAGAGTAGGGTACGACCAACGTACCCTGCTCTTTTTATGTTTTATTCATTGAACATTATGTCAATATAATGATACAATTAATATGTAATAAAGTTATACGGAGAGGTTTTGTGGACTGTAAATGTAGTAAGCACAAGGGAGATGATAGTAATGAAGAAAAAGAAGAAAAGAATATGGATTCCAATTTTGGTGATACTTGCACTTTTAATTGGAAGTGGATTGATTTTAATAAATAAATATGGGGCTAGATTTAATATTTATTTATTTCCACCAAGCACTGAGGCATATGTTAAAAATGCACTTGTATTAATGGATAATGGTATCTATGCATCTGGATCTGAGTGGGAACAGGAAAAAGATAACGCGATAAAGGCTGCAAAGGATTGTAACAAATATGAGGAGACATATGTAATCCTAAATAAGGCATTAGAAGTAGCAGGTGGTAAACATTCTTGCATTGTCTCAAATGAAGCATCCAATACAATGCCGTCTGAGGAACTTCCAACAACGGATTTTAATGATGGGATTTTATATGTCAAACTGCCAGCATATACTTTTGGCAGTGGACTAGGTGAAAAATATACAAATATTGTGTTGAGTGGCACTAAACAGTGTAAATCTGAACTAGAGGGTGTCATAATTGATCTGCGTGATAACACCGGTGGCGATATGGGACCAATGATAGCTGCTGTATCACCATTTTTACCAGATGGAGTACTTATGCAATTTCACGTAGGTGACTATTATAGTGCTGTTACACTATCTAACGGAACTGTCAGAGGAGGTGGCAGCACTATAACAGTGGAGGATATAGATATACTGAATGTTCCAATTGGAATTTTGCAAAATGAATGGACCGCAAGTTCAGGAGAAGCCACCCTACTTTGTTTTGTGGAACTAGAAAATGTAAAGACATTTGGTTGTGGAAGTGCCGGATATTGTAGCTGTAATGATGTTTACACTCTTTATGATGGTGATTTACTGCAGCTTACTGTTGGAACAGATGTTACTTCAAGCGGAGCAGAATATTGTGAGGATCCGATTTTACCTGATGTAGAAACTGAAAATCCGGAAGATGACGCAAGAGCCTGGATTAAAGGTATAGAATAGGTAACAGAAGCGGTTGTGTCATAAATACCTATATCTATTTATGGTATATATTTGTGACGAAATAATTAATATAATAATATTTGCTGTTGGTTCTTGCGTCATAAATGGGAATACCCGGTCTGAGGGCTGAGCAGGCATGAATTTATCATAGGACTTAGGGGAAAAAATAATGAGAATATACAATCGTCCGTTTGACGAAAAACAAAATGATTATAAAAAAATGTGGGAATTTTTAGTTCAGGACTATTCTGATAAAAAGGACCAGTTTATCTGGACCATTGGCAGGCTTGGAGACTGGAAATATGGGTGCTGGAATGAGCAGAAGTGTTTTCCAAGCTTTATGAGAAAAAATGCCCAGGTATGGCTGAACCAGGAAGAACTGGTCGGATTTGTAATATCTGAAAATTGTGATAATGGTTTTACGGTATTTGCAAAAAAGGGATATGAATTTTTATACTCTGAAATGCTACAGTGGGTAAAATCTTCCTGGAAAGACAGGGAAGGTGAAATGTCGACACAGGCCAGTGAGTATAGTGATGAGTATATAAAGATACTGGAAAAGGAAGGCTTTGTTTGGAGAGGGCAGGAGGAAATTTCTAGACTGTATAAACTATCTGATAAAGTGAAAGAAGGGATCATCCTGGATAGTGAATTCACCATAGAAGATATGCTGCAACATCCGGACTTAGAGGGCAAAGCAATATTATATAATGATGCATGGAGAAATGGGAGTAAAGTAACCAGTTATGATATGCTTAGATATGAGTATAATCGGGAAAGTCCCTGTTTCCATCCCAAATTTGACTTATCAATCGTTAATAAAAATGGGCTGCACGTTGCAAGCTGTGTTGCTTTTATAGACTATCAGAATCATTATGCGGAGATCGAAAAAGTCTGTTCCCATAGTGAATATAAAAGAAAGGGATTAGCGGAAGCAGTCATCAGAGAATGTTTTAGACGTGTATATAATGAAGGAGTTGAATATGCCTATATAGGTGGTAGTAGTGTGGAAGCGAAAGGTCTGTATGGGGAACTTGGAGCAATGAAAACCTGGTACTTATACGATTTTTCATTACCCAAATGAATTGTAATGTAGGAAAAAATCTTTAACTGTTAGTAGTAAGCACAAAATGTGAAACTATCTTTGAAGTACGGTTATTATGCATTCCATATAACCAACCGTAAATGGTGCACCATCATATTTTGCATATCCCACATTTGTATATTCATTATCCTCGTACCACTTCACATCTAAATCAGAAAATGTTTTGAATGAACCCAACGACTGGAGGCCTCTTGAATGAAGTCTCTAAGTAATGGTGACATCCATTTATTCTTATGGTGGATTATTTGTGATACAATCGGATAGTTATTTTCATAGGCTAAAGGTATCAGCATTTTCCTTTGAATTTCCTCTGTAACAGAGATTTCCGGTAATACGCATATACCTAAATTAATCATAGTAGTCTGTTTAATAGCTTGTATGCTACCTGTTTCTAAAACAATTTCAAAATCAACATTGGCGTTCAATAAATCTTTCTCAAAAGCACCACGATAACAGCATCCATGTTCTGTTAGAATAAAAGATTCTTTATCGAAATCACGTAAACTTAGTTTGTCAATTGAGGATAAATGGTGTTCTGGTGAAGCTAATATCATAATGGGTTCCGGTAATTCTATAATTGTGGTGATTGATTCGTTATCAATTCGGTCTCCTATGGTAAATGCTATATCAATCGAATTGTCAGATAGAAACGGAACAAATTCATTACAGTTTAGAAGTTTAAGGAAGATATCAATATTAGGATGCTTCTCCTTATATGCTTTTATAATTGCGGGGAGGCGGTAGATACATAATGATTCAGAAGCTCCTATTGTAATACTGCCGCACATGGTGTCTGAATTAGAGATTGACTCTTTCATATTCATGGATAACGAGAGTATTTTAGTTGCATAAGGGATTAAGGCATTTCCTTGTGATGTAAGCATAACTTTTTTTCCGATACATTCAAATAATTTTGTTCCTAATTCCTTCTCGAGTTGCTGAATCTGCGCAGTTATACTGGATTGGGCATATCCTAATGTTGCAGCTGTCTTGGTATAATTTCTAATTTTACTTAATGTTAAAAAAGTATTTAATTGCTTTAAATCCATAAAATTCTCCTTAACAAATGATTAAAATAAACGATTATATTTATCGAAACTATTTATTATACAGATTGATTATTTTATGATAGCATAATAAATAGAAAGAAACAAAGAGATATTAACATATTTGTGAAGATATTTTGTAAGGAGATTATGATTATGGTTAGTAAAAAAAATTTAAAAAATGAAGTTGATACAATGGAGGAACTATATTTATAAAAAGGTAGGACTGCTTAATCGGCATGTTCTTAGTGTAGTTCGCGTCGAAAACCGCACACTAGATTTTCATGTTCATGAAGCTTCTGACGAATTGTTTTATGTTATTGAGGGGACATTCCAATTGGAGACAGAAGATAGATTACTTAGGGTAAATGAAGGAGAATTTGTTATTGTTCCAAAAGGAACGATACATAGGCCGGTAGTTGATACGCTAGCAAAATTTCTAATGATAGAATTAGCAGGTACTTTGAATAAAGAAAATAGCGGAGATTCATATGAAGAGTAGAAATGAATGATTGAGAAGCAAAAAGGATACATCCCCTAATGGTTATTGTTATACAGAAAGCGGCATGTTATAGTAGTTATATCGATTACTACATAAGTTAATAAAATGGAGGAAAGAAAATGGAAAACAAGAAATTAATCGCATTAACTTTTGACGATGGGCCAAATACGGGAACATCCATGGAAGTGCTTGACATACTGGCCAAACATCAGGTCAAGGCATCCTTTTTCCTGATTGGCAATCTGATTACAAAGGAAACTATTCCCGTAATTTTAAGAGAAGTAGAAATGGGTTGTGAGATTCATAATCATTCCTGGACTCATCCCTTTATGAACAAGATGACAGAAGAGGAAATTAGACAAGAGATCATAAAAACATCAGAGAAGATTATAGAAATAACAGGAAAAGAACCACGTTTTTTCAGACCACCATTCATTGAAGTAAATGACTTAATGTATGATGTAATCGATATGCCTTTTATCTGTGGACAGGGTGTTGAGGATTGGGTTCCCCATGTATCAGCAGAAGAAAGAGCAAAACGTGTCCTTGATCAGGCGGTGGATGGTTCTATTGTGCTGTTACATGATTTACAGGGGAACATCAATACTGTAGAGGCACTGGATACTATTATACCTGAACTGAAAAAGAGAGAATTTGAATTCGTGACAGTCAGTGAACTTTTCGAAAAAAAGAATGAGCCAATTAAGAGTAATCCGGGAAAACTTTACAGCGTTGTGTAGCACGCTGGCGATTTAAGTGAATGCCATATTCGTAAGTCATATCCTAAACACCCAACTCAAAAAGTTTTGGGTGTTTTTTAGTGCAGTTCATTTTTCATCTCTCATCAAGTACTTACATGCACTCTTTTTATGTTATAGTAACAAAGACTTATTAAGCGAAATCTGGCAAGGACAGAAGAACCTCTATCTGAAAGCAACGTTGGTAGGATAGAGGAAACTTTCAAAACAGTAGAATGGAGATACCAGTGAATATTACACAAAAAATGAAAGCTCTACGGAAGCACCCACTAATTGAATTATTAAAGCATAACAAAGGAAATCCAAGAACTCTAATTTTGATGGAGCCTCTCTGGGGTATTCCGTATAACTTAATTGCACCTTTTGCTACACTATATATGTACACGCAGGGGATAACGGACGTTCAAATTGGATTGATTCTGTCGATAGCTATGTTTGTCCAAGTGATTTTTTCCTTCTTTGGAGGTATCATCACCGATAAGTTTGGGCGCAAGTTTACAACCATGATGGGGGATTTCTTTGGATGGGGCGTTGCTTGCCTGGTATGGGCCATATCAAGTAACTTTTGGCTCTTTTTAATTGCAGTTTTGTTTAACTGTTTTGAGCAGATTAACCAGACAGCGTGGTATTGTTTATTGATTGAAGATGCAGATTCCAAGGATTTGTTAGGAATATATACCTGGGTGAACATAGGCGGTCTGGTTGCAATCTTTTTTGCACCAATTTCAGGATTGTTGATAAAATCTTTTACCGTGGTTCCTGTTGTACGTGTTTTATATATTGTTTTCGCTGTAAATATGATTATTAAGGTGATTATAACTTTTCGGCATTGTGATGAAACTCGGCAAGGAAAGATTCGTATGAATGAGACGAAAGATACCCCTGTTTTGCAGATGCTAATTGAATACAAGGATCTGATACCTAAAGTGCTAAGGAATAAAGAGATTATGAAAGTGCTTTTCGTCTATGTGATATTACATATAACAAATCTTGTCAATATCAACTTTTTTAGCTTGTATGTAACACAAAGACTAGGCATAGCAGATCGTTTCCTGGCGTTCTTTCCTATTTTGAATGCGGCTGTGATGTTGATTTTCATGATTGGAATACAGCACCGCTTGGAATCTGTGAAATTCCGGATACCAATGTGTATTGGGCTGGTATTGTATGCTGCGTGCTCGATGCTTCTGATACTTACTCCGATCCGTAGTATGCTGTTTATTATCATTTATGTCTTTGTTTCAGCGGTAGCCAGTTCCCTTGTATTGCCTCGTAAAGATGCCTTGCTCCAGCTAAACATTAATCCGAAGGAGCGAGCTCGTATTAATGCTTTGATTATGTCCTTTACCATTGCATTTGCCTCGCCATTTGGCTACTTTGCCGGATGGTTATCAAGTATTGACCGTCGCCTTCCATTTGTGCTAACATTTACTATTTACATCGCAGCAATCATTATGGTTGGTCGTATCCGTGATCCCGAATTTACTAAAGAGCATAGGGAAGTTGATAAATCACTTACTCAAACTTCGGACTTAAATAAGTGCATATGCACGACTGAATCGGAGATGATTATTTAATACGGTAAGGTTGGAGTATAGCATTATCGCAAAGTATTTTTGTTAAATGGATGGCAGTTGCCATCCATTTTTATGTGCAACAAAACTTTCTTATTATGTTTACAGAATACTATATGATATATTCGGTTCATACTAAATCAATAAGTTACTGAATGATATCAGACATAAGTGGTAATAATTTACTAAAATGGAAAAAGAATTCATCTACCAACACTATGTGATTTGGTTTATGATAATATCAAAATAATAATCCAACCTGGACTAGCCATGAAGCGCCAGAGTTCAGAGATTAAATGAAAATTTGAAAGGAGAAAATTATGGATACTGCAATTACTATTGGTATCATCTTACTGATCACATATTTTGGTCTAATATATTTTGCGGCTCGCGGTGGAAACTTAATGGTTGGTTTTTTTGTTATGGCTGTGATTTGGATTGCATTATGTATGGTTGGTGGACAATTAAGCTGGCAAGATGCACAAGCTAATATTTTACAAGGAGGACCTGAAAGCTGGGGTGCTACAGCCGTTAATGTTATTTTTGGTAGCTGGTTTGGTAGAATTCTGATTGAAACCGGTATTGCATCAAAATTAATAAAGAGCGTTACAGAACTTGGCGGTGATAATCCATTATTCACCACTATCTTATTATCCATTGTTTCAGGGATTATTTTTACATCAACATTTGGCGCTGGTGCAGTAGTAGCAATTGGTGTTATTATTTTACCAATTCTTATGTCACTTGGAGTTCCAAAACCACTTGCAGTTACTTCTTATTTAATGAGTGTTGGTAGCGGTATGTACATCAATCAGGTACTTTTTAAACAGATGCAGGGTATTTTTGAAGATATGTTATATGATGCAAATTATTTCAAATTTGGATTTGCAGCTATGGCGGTTCAGCTAATACTAGTTGGCGCAATGCTTATCATTAATCTTAGAAAGAAAAAGACTCGTAAAAAAGCATGGGCAGCTAAAGCTGGAAAACCTACAAATATTGAAGCTACAGTACCTACAATCGCTATGATTACACCAATTATCCCTACAGCACTTGCTATTATCTTTAAATGGCAGTCAATTCCTGCATTTATTGTAGGTTCCGTATTTGGATTAGCTGTTTGTGGAAAACTACCAAATTTTGGACAGGCTTGCCGTACTATTTCAAGAACCTTCTATGATGGTGTAGTTGATGTCGCAAGTTTATTAGGATTTTTATTCATTCTTCCTATGTTCAATAAGATTTCAGGAATTGCAGCACCATTCTTTGAAGCAATTTTAGGTGGAGTTATGCCTGAATCTACACTTGTACTTTGTATTGTATTTGCAATTGTAGCACCTTTTGGATTATTCCGTGGACCACTTACTATATTTGGTGCAGGTGCAGCTACCGTAGGTGTATTAAATGCAATTGGTGGATTCTCAACGCCATTCTTGTTTACACTTATGTATGTACCTACAATTTCTATGAATCTGTCAGCATGTCCTACACAGTCATGGAACCTCTGGGCACTTAATTACAGTAAAGTATCAGTAAAAGAATTTATGAAAACAGGTATTGTATGGGCATGGCTCATTGTAATTATTAATATTACACTTGTATTCTTAATGTTTGGACGATAGGAGGAATCGATTGATATGTCAAATAGAAAAATCAGAGTCGGAATCGACGTAGGTGGAACACATACTAAAGCCGTGGCTATTGATGATGCAACATATGAAATCGTTGGTATTGGATCAGTCCAGACTACACACAGTAGCGAACTGGGTGTTTCAGAGGGCGTAGTAGAATCCTTTAAAAAATGTCTGAACGATAATAGTATTTCACCAGACGAAGTAACTTTCATTGCACATTCAACTACACAGGCTACAAATGCCTTGCTTGAAGGTGACGTTGCAAAAACAGGCATTATTGGTATGGGAAAAGGAATTTTGTCTGGTGCTTTATCTAGTTTGCAGAGTAACGTAAAAGAGATAAATTTAGATAGCTCAGGAAAGAGAAAAATCAAAACAGCTCATCGTTATATGAATTTAAAGAATTTCAGTAAAGGGTCTGTCGGAAAAGTAATTGATGATTTAAAAGCAGATGGTTGTGGTGTTATTGTAGCATCCAAAGCTTTTGGTGTAGATGATATTGAAGAAGAGTTAATTGTAAAAGAAGTAGGAAAACAAAAAGGTATTGAAGTAACCGCCGCTGCTGATATCAGCAAGTTGTACGGACTTACACGTAGAACCCGTACTGCAGTCATTAATGCGTCAATCCTTCCTAAAATGTTTGAAACTGCTGACAGTACAGAATCGGCGGTTAGAAAAGCTGGTATCAAAGCACCTCTAATGATCATGCGTGGTGATGGTGGTGTTATGGATATTGAAGAAATGAGAAAACGTCCTGTACTTACGATGTTATCAGGACCAGCTGCATCTACAGTAGGAGCACTTATGTATCTTCGTGTATCTAATGGTATTTTCTTCGAAGTTGGAGGAACAAGTACAGATATCGGAGTTATCAAAAATGGCCGTCCTATGATTGACTATGCGGTAGTAGGAGGACAGAGCACTCTGATTAACTCCCTGGACGTACATGTTTCTGGTGTTGCTGGTGGTTCTATGGTTCGAGCCAACAGTAGTAAAATAGTGCATGTTGGACCTCGTTCAGCACATATTGCCAATCTGCCATATGCTGCCTTTACAGATCCATCAAAAATTGTAAATCCAAAAGTTGTACGTATTCAACCTTTAGATGGAGACCCTGAAGATTATATTGCAATTGAATCTGAAGGCGGATTTAGATGTACCATTACTGTTACTTGTGCAGCAACAGCTTTAGGTCTTGTAAAACCTGGAGATTTCTCCTATGGTAACGTAGAATCCTGCAATAAAGCAATTAGTGCATTGGCTAAAGAATTAGGAATGTCAATCGAAGAATGTGCAACAGCTATTTTAGATGATGCTGCAAACACATGTATTGTTGTGATAGAAGAATTGGCTGAAAAGCATAAGGTTGAAAGAGATCAGATCACCCTTATTGGTGGTGGTGGTGGTGCAACTGCATTATTGCCATTCACAGCAAAGAAAATGAATCTTCCATATCAGATAGCAGAAAATGCGGAAGTTATTTCTTCTATCGGTGTTGCTCTTGCCATGGTTCGTGACGTTGTAGAACGTGTAATTCCTAACCCAACACCTCAGGATCTTGCGGAAATCCGTACAGAAGCTATTGATATGGCTATTAAATCTGGTGCTACAGCTGATAGTATCGAAATACAGATAGAAATTGATTCTCAGACATCAAAAGTACGTGCCATTGCAACAGGATCAACTGAGATCCAAACACAGGATCTAGCGAAAAAAGTTACACTTACAGAAGCTACAGAAATTGCTGCTGCTTCCATGCGTGTGGAACTTTCAAAGGCACGTTGTATTGTTAAAAATGACAACTTCTTTGTATTCGGTTCAGAAAAAGGAAAGAAACAGGAAGTACGAGTTGTTGACAAAAAAGGTTTTGTAAAAATCCAAAGAGGCGATGGAAATGCCGTTGAATCAACATCTGCTGGTGTACGTTCAGTAGTAGACAGAATGTGGGAAGAATTATCAGTATACAAATCTGATATTAAAATTTCTCCAGACTTCTATTTGTGTGTCGGAGCAAAAGTTATTGATTATGAAGGAATGTCTGGTTTAGATCAACTGCATATGGTTATGGATTCCGAGTTAATGACACGTTCATCAAATGATAGCGTACTATTAATTGGTGCTAAAAACGATATGTAATATATAATTAAGGGTAGAAAGTCTGTGTTTGGGCTTTCTATTCTTTTTTTTTAGTTATATAATGATGCTTAATATTATAAATCTGAGGTTTTTGGTAGGAAGGTGAGTGTATGGATTTAAAAAAATCTATGAAGAACCTAATGAATCTAAGCGATAGAGATTTTGGAAACTATTTGGTCAGCACGGATCCTATTGAAGGAAAATTAACCAAAGAACTTAGGGAAGAGATTATAGAAAAATCCATCCAGTGTGGATATGATGAAGCAGAGAAGATAAGAAAGAAGACCGGAGAATCATTTGGTGAAATAGATATATTTCTGTTAGCGAAAGATTTAGGGATAACTGTGAAAGTTGAAAAAACTCAAAATGTTCTGGATTATATCTATTTTGGTACCTATGAAGAACCAGGAATAGTTACACTTTATGAGGATAATATCAAAAAAGGTGAAGACTTGGTTTCTCAGTATAAAATTCAGGAATTACTGGAAACAAACTTAATGGAAATTATTCTGTCTCATGAAATATTTCATTTTTTAGAAGCTAAGGATAATCAATTATTTGTTAATACTTTTCGGATAAAACTTTGGAAATTAGGTCCTTATACTCATACTTCAGGGCTTATCTGTACGGGTGAAATAGCTGGAATGGCATTTGCAAGGAAATTATTAAACCTGAAATTTTGTCCTAATCTATTAGATGTTCTTCTTTTGTATCCTCATGATAAGGAACAAGCAGAATCTGTTTATAAACAAATTATGAAATACTACTAAGCATTATCATATGGATAACCTGTTTATGTATAACTACTATGTGAGTTGGTCACAGATATAAATTACAAATCCATTATAATTAGTATTAAGGTCAAGTTATAAATGAATTAGAATATTGATTCAAAAACCTAGGAGGAAGATAACATGTTTGATTTTTTAAATAGAGATAGTAGTAAAGTAATTAATGTAAATGATATGGACAACCTTATCGGGAAGGTCGAACTAATTGATATAAGAGAACCGTATGAATATAAAAGTGGAAGTTTAATGACTGCAAAAAACATACCGATGGGTAATCTGTTAGAAAAGCCAGAGAATTACTTGGTAAAAGACAAGACTTACTATATCATGTGCCAGTCAGGTGGAAGAAGCGGAAGAACTACAAAAACACTCGCAAAACAGGGCTTTCATGTTATTAATGTAGCCGGTGGCATGGGTTCCTATGTAGGAACAAAGAGAAAATAAATATTTATCATAGGAGAATTATATCGTGGGAAAAAAAATATTGATTGTTGGCGGAGTTGCCGGTGGAGCTTCTGCAGCTGCAAGACTAAGAAGGAATAGTGAAGAAGATCAGATTATTATGTTTGAAAGAGGACCTCATGTGTCGTTTTCCAACTGTTCTCTTCCTTATCATTTAAGTGGTGTTATTAAGGATGCAGAGGATTTGATTTTAATGGATCCAGAGTTGTTTATAAAGCAGTATAATATTGAAGCACGCGTTAATTGCGAAGTGGTTTCAATAGACAGAAAAAGCAAAACTGTAGTAGTAAAGAAAACAGATTCAGAAGAAGAGTACACAGAATACTATGATAAATTGATTTTATCACCGGGAGCGTCTCCAATCGTACCAAAGCTCCCGGGTTTTGAAAATGTTAATGTATTCACAGTGCGAAATGTGGTCGACATTGATAAACTGAATCAATTTGTAAAACAAATGGATACCAAGGACATAACGGTGATTGGTGGTGGCTATGTTGGAGTTGAAGTTGCCGAGAACTTAAACGAAGCTGGATATAATGTATCACTGATAGAAGCAACCAATCAGATACTCAGACCATTTGATTATGATATGGTTCAAATATTCCATAAAGTGCTGATCGATCATAAGGTAAATTTAATTGTAGGAGATAAAGTAGCAAGATTTGAAGAAGATAAAGTTGTCTTGGATTCTGGGAAAACGGTGAATGCCAGTGCGGTGGTCATGGCAATCGGTGTATCACCTGAAACATATCTAGCAAAAGAAGCTGGTCTGGAAATCGGAGAGACTGGTGCAATTAAAGTAGATAAGAATTACCTTACAAATGACCCGGATATCTATGCAGTCGGTGATGCAATCGAAGTTTATCATGCATTAACCCATACCATGACAAAATTATCATTAGCAGGCCCTGCATTAAAGCAGGCAAGATCTGTTGCGGATCATATGAATCATAAGAGTACAAGGAACAATGGGTATATTGGTTCTTCTGCAATAAAAGTATTTGAATATAATGGTGCATCTACCGGATTGAATGAATCATTGATTAAGGCTCTTAATCTAAAGATCAATTATGAAATTGTACGTGTTATTTTGTCAGATAAAGTAGGGCTTATGCCAGATGCAGCACCGATGCATTTTAAACTATTGTTTGAGGTACCGACTGGAAAGATTTTGGGGGCTCAGGCAATTGGTAAAGGTGATGTTACAAAACGCATTGATATTGTTGCGACAGCCATTAAGTTCGGTGGAACAGTAGAGGATTTAAAAGATCTGGAATTTTGCTATGCGCCTCCGTTTACAACCGCAAAGGATATTGTAAATTATGCAGGATATGTAGGCTCAAATCTATTAAACGGTGACTTTAAGCAAGTGAATGTTGATAAGGTAAGAGAGCTTGTTGAAAATAAAAATAGTATTATCGATGTAAGGGAAATCCATGAATTTGAGAGAGGGCATATAAAAGGAGCAATCAATATTCCGTTAAGTGAACTTAGGAAAAGAATTGACGAAATTCCAAAAGATAAACCGGTATATTTACACTGCCGAACCGGCCAACGCAGCTACAATGCAACTTTGGTACTTCAGAATATGGGCTTTCATAACGTTATTAATATTACTGGTAGTTTTCTGGGTGTTTCCTTCTATGAATACTATAATGATAAACTAAATGGAAGAGATAGCATTGTAACTGAATACAATTTTAGATAAATAATAGACCGGAATAACGCACTCAGAAATGGGTGCGTTTTTTTGCCAAAAAGTTGTAGTAAAAGCATTTGTAACTGTTTGCACCTTAGTATATAATTATAATCAGTATAAATTATTGTTTTGGCTCATATGGAGGCACTTATCATGGATTATATAAAAGAGCTTAATGAAGAACAAAGAGAGGCGGTTACAACAACTGAAGGATATGTTCGTGTAATTGCAGGAGCAGGAAGTGGAAAAACAAAAGCTTTGACAAATAGATATATTTATCTCGTCAATGATATAGGAATATCAACATCCAATGTTCTATGTGTTACTTTTACCAATAGGGCAGCAAATGAAATGAAATTAAGAATAAGAAAGTCAATAGGAGATAATGACACTGGGTTTGTATGTACTTTTCATGGGTTTTGTGTACAACTATTAAGAGAGGATATTCATACATTAAATTATCCATCTAACTTTTTGGTTATGGATTCAGAAGATATTGAATCAATACTAAAAAGTGTTTACCAACAAGCTAATATAAATTCACGCAGTTATACATTTACTATGTCAAAGAAACTTATTGCAGATTATAAGTATCGGAAGAAACCAAAGTATATTGAGGAAGAAATTCTGAAAATGGATATCAGTGAACTAAAAGAGAAATATCTTACATCTAAAAATATTGAGGATAAAATATTTTATGGATATTTATACGAACAAAGAAAGTGTTTTGGATTAGATTATGACGATTTGATATTGTATGCCTTATACATATTGAATAACTTTGCGGAGAAAAGAGAAAAATGGCAAAAGAAGTTACAGTATATTATGGTTGATGAATTTCAAGATGTTAATTCTACAAATTATGACTTAGTCGATATTCTGAGTCAATACCATAAGAATCTATTTATTGTAGGAGATCCAGATCAAACGATTTATTCATGGCGTGGAGCAAATGTTCATTTTATTTTGGATTTTGATAAATCATATAAAGATGTTAAGACTATTATTATGGATAAGAATTACCGTTCAACAGAGAGTATTTTAAATGCTTCTAATTCTTTGATAAGGAAAAATACACAACGAATAGAAAAAGATTTAAAACCTATGCGAAGCGGAAAGATACCTGTGATATATAGTCATAACAAAACGGTAGGTGAGGAAGCAAAATGGATTGTGTTGCAAATTCAAAAACTCATTGATGCAGGGCATAGTTACCATGATATTGCTATTTTATACAGGGCACATTTTGTATCACGAAGTATTGAGGAAGCATTTATCAAAGCAAAAATCCCGTATATCTTATACAGTGGAGTTGAGTTCTATAAACGAAAAGAAATAAAAGATATATTATCATATTTAAGGATGCTGATTTGTGAAGATGATTTATCTTTTTTGCGAATAATCAACGAACCGAAAAGAAATATAGGGAATAAGCGAATTGGCATTTTAAAGAACTATTCGGAAACAAAAAAATGTACCTTGTATAATGCACTCAAACAAAATATGGAGAATCCACTTATAGCAGATAGTGATGCCGATAAATTTGTTTTAATGATAGATAAATATCAGAAGATATACAAGGAAATGAAAATCACAGATTTACTTATGGCAATTATGAATGATAGTGGCTATGAAGCTATGTTGCGTCAAAGTGGAGAAGATGAACGTCTTGATAACGTTGCAGAACTTAAGCAATCTATTACAGATTATGAAAATAGTGCAGGAGAAACAACAGATTTAGAATCATATTTACAGAATATTTCATTGTTTACTAATGTAGATCAATCAGATAAAAAAGACAGTATAAAAATGATGACTATTCATACTGCTAAGGGATTAGAGTTTCCGTGTGTATTTGTGTCAGGATTAAATGAGGGCATATTCCCAAGTAAACATACAGATACGAAAGCAAAAATGGAAGAAGAACGTAGACTAGCGTATGTTGCATATACGAGAGCAGAAAATTCACTCTTCTTAAGCGATTCAGAGGGCATTAACTATGATGGTTCATTTAGATTCCCTTCAAGATTCATTTTTAATACTGATAAAATGTATATGGAATATACTGTTGAGTTGGAACAAAAATTAGTTGAAGATGCGTCTGGATATATTGTTTCCAATGAGCAGAAAATAGATGCAATGAATAAACCATTACTGGAAGTGGGAAAGCGAATAAAGCATATTGCATTTGGAGAAGGAAAAATACTAGAAGTAAATAAGGATACACAATCATATTTGATTCAATTTGATGGGATGGAAACCCCAAGAAGTATCAATATAAAGGTAAAATTGGAAGAAATCAATAAAGCATAACATGAGGTACGTTTTAAGGCAAACTATGCTTCCGTCTACGGAAGCATAGTTTATTTGATTCAGATTGTTATTAAAAACCATACTTCTGTTTCATATGTTCTACATGCGTGTAGTGATCAATACCGTTAAGCTTTGAGGCGGCATCCTGATCAAGGACTACAGTAATTCCGCCACTATGCAGTTGTATTGCGGAAGCGGTAATTTGAGAAGTAACAGGACCTTCAATACTTTTGGCAACTACATCAGCCTTTTTTATGCCGTTTGCAACCATGATGATATTCTTAGCTTCTAAAATGGTTCCAATGCCCATTGTTAAGGCAAAGTGTGGCATTTGGGATCTTTCTATACCAGCTTTTTTATAGAAACTCTCATAATTGTCATCTAGGGTGAGCTGTGTAAGAGCCTGGATTCTGGTTCTAGATGCAAGTGATGATCCTGGTTCGTTAAATGCCCAGTGTCCATCACCACCTATACCTAGAAGCTGTAAATCTATCCCACCGGCTTTTTTGATTTCCTCTTCATACCATTTGCAATACTCTTCTGGTTCCTTAGTAAGTCCATCGGGAATATGTTTATTCTCTTCTTTGATATTGACGTGTTTAAAAAGTTCCTCATGCATAAATCTTGCATAACTTTGATCCGACTCGTATGGCTTTTCCAGATCAATGCCTGTGCCATAATATTCATCAAGATTAAAAGTTTTAACTTGTGAAAAGTCGAGTCCTTCTTCCTTGTGCATTCTGATAAGTTCTTTGTAGGCACCGATGGGGGTGCTTCCGGTTGCTAGACCAAGTACACAATTTGGCTTTGATTTTACTAAGCGGGCAATAAGCTTAGCTGTATACTTGCTTATTTCATTATAGTTTTCTCTAATAATAATATCCATTTTTTAACTCCTTTATAAAAAGTTTGTATCTCTATTATATACTTTCTTTTGTAATTTTACATTAATTTTTTAGTAAATTATGAAAAAAATATTCTGGAAACGTGGAAGCAAGAAACGTTACGATATGAAAATTTTGATCTATAACACATGTTTCTCATACTTACCATAAATATTTCCTGTATGGATTGGGTATATTGTTTGGTGTAAATACAATATTGCAAAAATGCTATAAAAAACATGAATATATTAAATTTTTCCTATTCAATGGAAGAAGAGTTAAGTGATAATAATTATCTTTCTATACGAATCGCAATGCCGCAGTGGATGGAATTATCTATTCATGCATTTAAAAAACAATTTTTAAGGAGGGCTTACTATGAAAAAATTAACAAAATTATTATCAGTTGCTTTAGCTGCAACCATGACTCTATCACTTGTAGGATGTGGTGGTGTTGGAAAAGATACCAATGAAAAGACAAAAATCCGTTTCGCCACATGGGATAATGCAGATTCTCTTGTATTTCAGCAGGAAATGGTAGACAAGTTTAATGAGAAGAGCGATAAAGTAGAAGTGGTTCTCGAAAGTTATGGTGACAATTACGATACAAAGATTACTGCCGGTATGGGAAGCAAAGATGCTCCAGACGTTATGTATATGTGGAATTATCCAAAGTACAGTGAAGGACTCCTTCCTTTGGATGACTTAATCAATGCAGAAGGAACTGCATTTAAGGATAACTTTTATGAAACCCTTTGGAATTATAATTCCATTGATGGTGTAACACTGGGAATGCCAGTAGGATACACAACTCATGTTTTATACTATAACAAGGATCTATTTGATGCGGCAGGCGTTGAATACCCAACGGATACCTGGACATGGGGAGATGTTAGAGCAGCTGCAGAAAAGATTGCAGATCCAGTAAATAAAACGTATGGAATCGCATTCCCAATCGCACCGGACCCATATGATTATGAGATGTTCGCATGGACAAACGGCGGCGCATATGTTGATGCAGAGGGCAATGCAGCCGGTGAATTAGATAGTGATAAGACAGCAGAACCATTCCAATTATTTCAGGATATGCTAAAGAGTAACATTGCTATTGGAACAGAAGATTATGGAGAAGAAAGTTTTCAAATGGGTAAAGCTGGAATGTTTATTAATGGATCTTGGCCAATCACGAATATAAAGGATGCTGGTGTGAACTTTGGCGTTGAACTTCTTCCAAGATTTGATGAAGCAACCCCAGCAATCAGTATCTTAAGTTCATCAGGTGTTGCGATTTCAAAAACGACTGCTAATCAGGAAGCGGCTTGGGAATTTGTAAAATATTGGACTAGTGAAGAACTAAACAAAGCAAGAATCGGATATGAACTTCCAGTATTAAAGACGATTGCAGAGTCGGAAAAAATGACTACAGATGAAGTATATGCTAAGTTCTATAAAATGTTAGAGCAAAGCTCAGAATACATGCCTGCGTCCTTTGTGAGCAAAGACTGGTTATCTTTGTCTGAAAAAATCAATCTTGCTTTAGAAGAGATATTAAACAAAAATTCCTTTAGAAATGCGAAGGAAGCACTTGGCGAAGCAACCAAATAATGTAGGTTTTGTATAGACTAAAAACATTTAAGGAATCCTTGTATCGCCTAATGGATTCCTTATTTATTACAATCGACTCGGAACACCGGTGAAGAATATTATGTTAACAAAAGGAGTTAATTATGAAATCAAATAGGACAAGAAAAATAGCACCTTATTTGTTTGTACTTCCATGGTTTTTAGGCGTCCTAATGTTTACAGCAGGTCCACTAATCATGTCATTGGTAATGAGCTTTTTCGACTGGCCAGTGATTGGAGAAGCTAAATTTATAGGGTTAAGAAATTACATTGAATTATTTAGATGGGACACTCAATTTTATGACTCCCTTGCGATAACCTTCAAATTCTCGGCAATATTTGTTCCATTGACCATTGTACTATCTCTAGTACTTGCCTTGATCATAACGAAACCGGTAAAAGGTATGAATATCTTAAGAATCATTTTCTATCTACCAACGGTTGTCTCTAGCGTAGCAGTATCCATTATCTGGGGATGGATTCTGAATTCAGATTATGGTGTA
This sequence comes from Lachnospiraceae bacterium, assembly GCA_035271185.1. Lineage (GTDB taxonomy): Bacteria > Bacillota > Clostridia > Lachnospirales > Lachnospiraceae > Acetatifactor. Next base: position 21,016 of record DATERV010000080.1, read on the forward strand.
CTCAACTATTTCCTATCTTTATTTGGAGTAAATGGGCCAGACTGGCTCAATAGCAAAATTTGGGCAATTGTTGCTCTTGTTATTGCCTCTGGATGGACAGTAGGAACGATGATGCTTGTATTTTATACAGCACTGAAGGGAATCTCATTAGATATTTATGAGGCAGCTAAAATTGACGGTGCAAGTGAAACTCGTACATTTTTCAATATTACATTGCCACTTATTACACCAACCTTACTTTTCAATATAGTCACATCCTTCATATCATCTTTACAGAACCTTGCACTTGTTATGTTGTTGACAAAGGGTGGACCAATGAAATCCACCTATATGTATGGTTTGTTTGTTTACGATAATGCTTTCGGTAAATCTAGGTTAGGGTATGCAGCTGCAAGTGCATGGGTTATGTTCTTCATAATCATGATTTTAACCAGTCTGATTTTTAAATCATCAGATACGTGGGTTTATAACAAAGAAGTGAGTACAAAAGGAAAGAAGGTAAAATAATGAGTATATCAAAAAAAACGAAAATGGTTACTTATATTCTGAGTGCTGTTTTCTGCGTTTATTTTCTCTTTCCATTTATCTGGATGATATTGACTTCGTTGAAAACACAGGGTGAAGTTTTTTCTTACCCTCCAAACTTTTTACCCAAATCATGGAATTTTAAGAATTTTATAGATGCATGGAAGTCTCAGCCTTTTGGAAGGTTTACCTGGAACTCTGCATTAATCACTATATTTACAACTCTTGGACAGGTTATTTCGGGTTCATTGGCAGCGTATGGATTTGCAAGATATCAATTTAAGGGTAAAAGTCTACTATTTTCCATCCTTCTTGGAACCATGATGCTTCCTTGGGATGTAACTATGATTCCCCAGTATATGCAATTTAATATATTTGGATGGATCGATACATTAAAGCCATTGATCATACCTGCATTGTTTGGATCCGCCTATTACATCTATCTTTTGAGACAGTTCTTAGAAACAGTTCCCGGGGATTTTGCGGAAGCAGCTAAAATTGATGGGGCAAATGAATTTCAAGTCTACAGTAGAATTTATTTTCCGATGATGAAGCCATGTCTTGTCCTTGTATGTGTACTGAATATGATTACGGTTTGGAACGACTACCTTGGACCATTGGTTTTCACTAACAGCCAGGAAAATTATACCTTGGCACTCGGATTGGCAGCATTTAAAGGGGTTCACAGTATTGCCATCATACCGACGATGTGTATTAGCCTTTTGATGTGTATTCCACCGGTTGTCGCATTCTTTTTTGCACAGAAGGATATTATTGAAGGAATTAGCGGTGGCGTTAAAGGCTGATTAGGATGCAATATATTGACGTAGTATTGATTATAGATGATAAAGGAGAACTCATATGTTTAGTATACAAGATATTCCATGGTGTTCGAATCAGACCCTATCAGTAAATAGAGAGAAGAATAGGGTTCATTATATCCCAACCCCTATGTGCCATGATTCAACTAATTACATCAGCTTAAATGGGGAATGGGACTTTCACTGGTTTTCCTCTCCCCTTTATGTGGAACAAAGTTATTTGGAAGGAAATGGTTATACAGACAAAATTACGGTTCCTCTCAATTGGCAGTTTGCAGGATATGGTGTTTTTCATTATACAGATGAGGCTTATCCATTTCCGATGGATCCTCCGTATGTTCCAATGAAGAATGAATGTGGAGTCTATCATAAGATCATCCAAATTGACGATTCCCAAGAAAGCATTCCAAAGTGGAACTATTACCTGAACTTTGAAGGTGTTGAAAGTGCTTTTTTCGTATATGTAAACGGTAAAAATGTAGGATTTAATCAGGGAAGCAGAATGCATACCGAATTCGATATCAGTCCATATCTAAAAGATGGAGCAAATGATGTAGTCGTTCAAGTCATGCAGTACTCGACAGCAACCTATTTAGAAGATCAAGATCAATGGTGGCTTGGGGGAATCATTAGGGATGTGTATCTTCTGAAAAGGCCGAAAAGACATATTTCTAATGTGAATTTTGATACGAATCTGAATCTAGAAGATGGGACAGGAAAACTCACAATCACATTATTTTCAGTTGGAGATATTGATGCTGAGTTAGAACTGACAGATCAGAAAGGCACATCCCTTTTCAAAAGGAAAGGTTCCTTGTCTGATGGAAGTTTTATGTTGGAGGAAACAATCTCCGGGGTACAGGGCTGGAGTGCAGAAAGTCCACATCTATATAACCTGACAGTGAAAACAGAAGATGAAATCATCCCATTGAAAGTAGGATTTCGCAGTCTTATTTTGAAAGATGGTTTGTTACTATGGAACGGTAAAAGAATTCTTATGAAAGGTGTAAATCGTCATGAGTTCAATGCTTTTACCGGAAGAGCGGTAACTTTGGAACAAACAAGAAGGGAACTACTTCTTATCAAGAGGGCGGGTATGAATGCAGTGAGAACTGCACATTATCCAAACAACCCATTCTTCTATGAACTGTGCGATCAGATTGGTCTCTACGTAATCGATGAAGCGGATCTTGAGACACATGGATTTGAAATCATGGGAGAACCAACTACACTTTGTGAGGATCCAGAGTGGGAGAAGGCTTATGTGGATAGAGTAAGGAGAATGGTTGAAAGGGACAGAAATCATGTCTGCGTGACATTATGGTCTCTTGGTAATGAATCTGCTTATGGAAGAAACTTTAAAGCCATGTATGATTGGGTGAAGGAAAATGAACCCATTCGTCCTGTACATTACGAAGGCGATTATAAGAATCAGAGCATAGATGTTTCCAGTACAATGTACTCAACTGTAGGTAGACTTGCAGAGTTAGATACCAATTGTACCCCTAAAAGACCGCATATCTTATGTGAATTTGGTCATGCAATGGGGAATGGTCCAGGAAGTCTTGGCGAATATTTTGATCTGATTGAGAATTCCAAGAGAATTCAAGGATGCTTTGTTTGGGAATTCAAGGATCACGGAATTAGTAGGGATATTGAAAATAAGGAAGAAGCCTATCTATACGGAGGAGACTTCCACGAAAAGTTCCATAATGGGCAATTCTGTCTTGATGGATTGATACGGGCAAACGGAGAACCTAAACCGGCATTTTATGAGTACCAGAAAGTGATCGAAGATATTCATGTACTCAGTTTTAATAAAGAGACAGCCACTCTTAAAGTGAAAAACAGAATGATCTTCACTGATTCAAGTGGTATAACTTGCACTGTCCGCATCTCAAAGGTTGGAGCCGAAATAGAATCTAAGACTTTCAAACTACCACTAATAAAACCGCAAGAGATTGGAGTAATTGATCTTAGCAAGGAAGTTGAATTTGATTTTGTATCAGGTAAAGAAAGCTATTCTCTTGATCTACAGTTTAAAAAAGAAGTAGAGCTACTTGAAGAAATGGAAATCAGATTAATGGGAAGCTTTAGCGCATCAGTAACTGGGTGTGATCATTTCACAAGAGAAGCGACGAATGAGGAAAAATACGACATTCAAGTGAATGAAAAAGTGGGACTTTATGAAATTGAATGGGGTAACAACAGATTGCATATTGACAAGAGTACAGCTACTATCACTAGATATACTGTAGAGGATAAGCTTGTTATGCAGCAAGGACCGTTTCTAAATCTATTCCGTGCCTATACAGATAATGATGTTAAAATGGAAAAACAATGGAAAGACATGCATCTGGATAGCAGTGGTATTGTAGTGTATAGCAGTAAGAGTGAGCAGACAGAGAATGGAATTGAGATTGCATTCCAATGCCATTTTGCGCCAAATGGAATGAACTGGGGAATCAAGACATCCATCCTATACCGAGTAGATGATAGTGGTAAAGTAGAGATGAAGATTAACGGAATATTCAAAAATGCACCAGACACACATTTTCCTAAGATTGGTACTCAACTTGCTCTGCCAAAGTCTTTTGAAAAGGTAAGCTATTGTGGAATGGGTCCGGCTGAAAACTATTCAGACCGAGACAGAAGTGCTTCCTTAGGTATATACAAGGCAAAGACGAAAACTATGGACAAGTCCTATGACTATCCGCAGGAATATGGAAACCGTACGAAAGTGGAGTGGGTGAATTTCTATTCAGAATCCGAAAAAGTAGGAATTGCATTTGCTACTGATAGACCTGTGGATTTCTCTGTACGTCCTTATTCAGATGATCAGCTCTACGAAGCGAAACATTCTTTTGAACTGCAAGAGGAAAACAAATTGTATGTAAATCTGGATTACAAAAACTCGGGACTAGGAAGCGCAAGCTGTGGACCAGAAAGACTTGAGCAGTATATGGTGTATCCTCTTCCATTTGAGTATTCCATATTCTTTAAACCATACAAAGATGAACAAGTAGGTGATGAGACAGCAATCAGTTTGAGATAGAAGGAGAACACCATGTTTAGTGAGCGATTTTCAGATGTTATAAAATCTTTCCTCTCAGAGGACGAGTGGATCGTAGCTGAGACGGAATACAATCCAAAAAATAATTTGATGTATGAGACCAATTTTGCCCTTGCAAACGGAGAGATGGGAAGTCGTGCTACCCATCCGGAAGGATTTATTCGTAAGGAGTTGCCTGCCAACTATGTGCAAGGTGTATTCGATAAATCTGAAGCATTCCAAAGGGAGTTGTGTAACACTCCCAACTGGAATTTGCTAAAGATTTATTATCAGACTGAACCAATCGGACCAGAATCTGGAGAGGAGATTCTGGATTATATCCGTGTTCTTGATTTGAAAAATGGCATCGAAGCAAAGCACTACATCAATGTTGCCTATGACGGTAGAAAAACATTGATTGAGAGCGTAAAGATTATGAGTAGAAGCAATTCTAAGTGTGGAAGATTTCGCTTTTATATCACGCCTCTCAACTATTCTGGTCAGCTAGAATTTGAAAATATGATTGATGGTACGGTAACAAACTTTATTGATTTCCCAAGATTTCGCGTAAAGCATCTGAATATCAGAGAAATCGGTCCACTTTCAGAATCAGGAATCTATGTACAGAGTGAAACACGTGACTTCTTACTTCCATTAACTACAGTAGCAGATGTTACGGTAACTGATCAAGATGGAAAAAGTATAATTGGAAATAGACAGTACAGAGGACACGGAGAACAAGCCATTGAATTCTTTGACGCTAATGTGAAGAAAGATGAGACTATTGTCGTGGATAAATTCATTGCCGTTGTGAGTGGTAGGGATGGAGGAAATACAAAAGACATTGCGATCAGTGAGCTACGTAGCTTTATGACTAGAAGTCTTGAAGAGGAATTAAGCTTACAGCAAGTGAGCTATGCGGCTATGTGGAAGAGAGCAAACGTTAAAATTGATGGGGATTTTAAACTCCAAACTGCAGTCCGTTTTGACCTGTTCCATCTGATGAGTACACCGAATCCAAATGATAATAGAACAAACATTGGCGCGAAGATGATGCATGGAGAGGAATATGGCGGTCATGCTTTCTGGGATACGGAATTGTTCATTCTTCCGTTCTTTAGTCTGGTATTTCCTGAAATCGCAAAAAACCTTGTAGAATACCGTTATCTACTGTTGGACGGAGCAAGAAGAAATGCGAAGAGAAGAGGACAAATCGGAGCAAGATATCCTTGGGAATCTGCGGATACTGGAGAGGAAGAATGCCCTGACTGGACAATTGAAGGGGATGGAACTTGTTACGAATGTACGGTAGCTGAGCAGGAAGTGCATGTTACCGCAGATATCATCTATGGAGGGCTACAATACTATCTTTGGACAGGTGACAAGGATTATTATGAGAATAACCTTCTTGAAATGCTTGCTGAGACTGCACGATTCTGGAATTCACGCTTGGAGTACAATAGTGAGAAGGACCGATTTGAAATCACAGGAATCACAGGACCTGATGAATGGCATGAGGACATTTCTAACAATGCCTACTCAAATTATTTAGCACAATGGAATATGCAGACAGCTGTGAAACACTTAAGAAAATATATGTCAGACAGCAAGGTAAAAGCAGAACATCTTTTTGCAACATTAAATCTGACTGATGTTGAGCTTGAAGAGATTGAGACGAATGCCTCTAAGATATATATTCCAATCAAGGAAGGATTAATTGAACAGTTTGAAGGCTACTTCCAGCTAATGGATCATGAAATTAATCGCTGGGACGAAAATAAGATGCCAATTCTTCCAGAAGAATTAAAAGGCGTAAACAGATCTGAAACCACAATTTTGAAACAAGCAGACGTTGTTATGCTAATGTTCCTATTTGATGAGGTATTTGACGAGGAAACAAAACGAAAGAATTTTGATTATTATGAAAGAAGAACACTCCACAGGTCATCCCTGAGTCCAAGCATCTATTGCCTTATGGGGCTACGTGTGGGAGAAAGTGAAAGAGCCTATGATTACTTATGTAGAAGTGCATATGTAGACATAGATAACAACCAGGGAAATACTCGAGAGGGAATGCATGCAGCCTCTGCAGGAGGGACATGGCAGGCACTTATCTTTGGATATGCTGGGCTAAAGATAAGAAATGATGAACTTCATTTTTCACCAACACTTCCAGAAAAATGGAATGCTCTAAGCTTTTCATTGTATTGGAAAGGTAGCCTGGTAGATGTGGAAATCAAAAAAGGTTTGGTAAAACTTTCTAGTGAAAGAGAATTATTATACTGGGTCAATGGACAGGAATATAGGGCGGAAATGGTGAAATAATGAACAAAAAAACTACAAGTGTAAAACTATCATTAATATTAGTGGCTATGATCTGGGGATCCGGATTTATTGCGACAGAGTATGTAATTGAGGCAAACTGGAATGTTATGCTAATTATGGTTGCCAGGTTTACTGTTGCAGCTATAGTAATGGGGATTGTTCTAAACAAGAATCTTAAAAAACTCACAAAATATGAGTGGATACATGGATCTATCTCTGGCGTATTTCTGTTCCTTGCCTTCTATACCCAGACACTTGGCCAATCAGCAACAACAGTCTCAAATGCGGCTTTCTTTACGGCTACCAATGTTGTTATGGTGCCATTTATATCTTGGGCTGTTAATCATGAAAGACCAAAGGCTCAGATTGTTCTGCTAACACTTATTTCCTTGGCTGGAGTAGGAGTTTTGAGTTTCAACGGAGATCGTTTTTCTCTTGGATCCGGAGATTTGATTGTTCTGCTCTGTGCGTTCTTTTTCGCAATGCAGATTACCTACTTGGAAAAGGCAACAAAAGGCTCGGATCCGGCCAGGGTCAATTTTGTTCAGATTCTAGCAGCTGCCGTGATATCTGTTATCATATTCCTAATACGGGGTGAGGGATTCCAAGGAGTCCATGTAGTTCAGGGACTATTTCCAGTACTATATCTTGCAGTGTTTAGTACGTGCCTAGCCTATTTTCTACAGACAAATGCACAGAAATATACTTCTGCTGCTCTAGTTGGTATTATCCTGTCACTGGAAGGCTTGTTTGGAAGTTCCTTTTCTGTAATGCTTGGTATGGAACCTTTGACCTTAAGATTGGTAATTGGTGGTATTTTAATCATTGGAGCGACTGTACTAATGAACGTGGATTTTAAAATATTACGCAAGGGAGAAACACATGAAGTATAAATATAATGGTATTATATTCGATTTAGATGGTGTTATTTGCCATACAGATCAGTATCACTATAGGGCATGGAAAAGTATTGCCGACGAACTTGAGATTCCATTTGATCAGACGGTGAATAACAAGCTTAGGGGTGTAAGTCGCATGGAAAGCCTTGAAATCATCTTAGCTGAAGGAAATGTTGAAATTAGTAAGGAAGATAAGGAGAGTCTCGCTACAAGAAAAAATGATGCCTATCGCAAGTCTCTGAATGATATGACAGTAGCAGATCTGGATAAAACTGTTTCCCATACACTGAACCAACTAAAAGAGATGGGTGTTAAGATGGCAATTGGATCATCGAGTAAAAATGCACGATTGATACTGGACAAACTAGGGTTATCGGATTTCTTTGTTACGATTGTTGACGGTAACAATATCTCAAAATCAAAACCGGACCCGGAAGTTTTTGAAAAAGCCCGTATCATTCTTGGACTTGATCAGGCAGAATGTGTAGTAGTAGAGGATGCCTTTTCAGGGGTTGAAGCAGCAAAAAAAGCAGGAATGGATTGTATAGGAATTGGAGATGCAAGTAAATCTGAAGATGTGACCTATCAGATTAGTGAGTTTTCAGAATTGCTGAGTGAGGTTTTTGTAAGAGAGTAATTTGAACGAATAAAGGTATAAAAAGAAAAGGATATCTACATGTGAATAAATGCAGATATCCTTTTCTTTTACACAGTATATTTTTTTCCTGAATGATTATAATAAAAAAGTGCTGATGATTAAAAAGTTCAAATCATATATAGAAAGGTATAATATGCAGATTAAGTGGTGTGTATGTGATCTGGATGGAACCCTTTTAAATTCAGAGGGCTTCATATCCGATAAAAATGAAGTAGCATTAAAAGAGTTACAGGATAAAGGTGTAGAAATTATAATTGCATCCGGAAGAACTGAATTGATGATGAAGCAATATATTAATCAGCTAAATATTTGTTATATCATTTTTTGCAATGGTGCAATTGTAAAAAACATTGAAAAAAATGAAATCATTTATAGTAAAATGCTGGACAATGAAACTGCTAGCGATATAATAGAGTTTTTCTTTCAAAATAACTTGAACTTTCTTGTATACACAGAGGATGTTGTTTTCTCTAATAAAGGTAATCCTAGAGCAAAACATTTTGAAGAAATAAATAAATCTTTACCAGTGGATCAAATGACACCAATACGGTATTTTGATTTATGCAGCATGAATACAATGGAAAACAGAGACATAATTAAAATACTTCTAGTAGAAAGCGATGAAAATATACCAGATTTTGTTTCCCATTATTTAAAGAGGTTTACTAATATATCTGTGTTAAGCTCTGCAAAAGGCTTGTTTGATATTTGGGCATCAAATATATCAAAGGGAAGCGCTGTAAAAGTATTATCCGAAAGGCTTGGGATTGATCTTGCAAATGTGGTAGCTTTTGGTGATCATTATAATGATGTTGAATTATTAGATGTGGTTGGTGTTCCCATTGCTATGGAAAATGCTGTAGATGAACTAAAATCAATTGCAAAATTTATTACCCTTACAAATGATGATGATGGCATTGCTTATGCCATTAATAATTATATGAAGCTCATGGTATGATATTTTTTGTGTGAAAAAAGCATAGAAAACTATACGTGGAATAAGCAATCAAAATATGTTATGATATAGAAACATTGTTAGAAAATAATTCTTTTTCTTACATAAATGATGAATCATGATTGGGAATACGGTATGGTTATGCAAATTAAAAACATTA
>DATERV010000081.1:0-2834 GCA_035271185.1 Lachnospiraceae bacterium
CCACCAGTACTCCGCTTTCTGTCTTTGCTTCATTCATAATATAGTCCAAAGCATTTTTCAGATGATTTGTGATTTTACCCTTCTTTCCAGCTCCTATATTCATAATCTTGGTTATCGCCATAATTGAATCAGCTCCTTTAACAAACTTAATATCACACCTGATTGCATACACATCTGATCAATTCTGCTCTGTGGAATATACTTATTTTCATTCGCCCACTTTGCAGCCTGATTTACATTCGTAGCAACTCCTGTTATCTGTCTAATAATATTCTGTCTGTCACGAATATAATCTGCGTCAACACCACTATGCAAAATTAAATGTCTGACATATTCGCTCTCTGACATGCCTGCAGCTTTTGCTCCCTCCTCTAATTTCTGTAGTTCCGATTCCGATAATCGAAATGTTCTATTTTGTCTCGCCATGCTTACTTTCTTCTTTTCCATAATTAAATCTCCTCCTTTGAATTATTTGTTTACGTGCCTTACATCCTTTACACTTTGACCTAAAAATAAGTGCCGGGATTTTTTGCAAGATACGGATTTCGCAATGCGAAATCCTATCGGGTACTGACGCACCCTTATCTTGTTAGTGATTCCATCCCTAAGACCCCGGTTTATTTACAGCCCTTGGTCTGTAAAAATAGGTACAAAAAAAAGACAGAACAGCTATAAATTTGCCTTCTGTCTCTTTTGCACCCAATATTGTATAAATGGCTACAAAACATTTCTATTTTGTAACCATCATTTATATTGCATATAAAATTATATTTTCTGCTACCATTTCCACTATTCTTTGTAGCCAACCCAAAATTTCTGATAGCATTTCTGTATCCAATACCTATTACTCCATCATTCCAAAATCAAGGAACTCATTTTCATCAAGTTCTCGCTCCTCCGAAATATTAGGTGACGATAAACCTGCATTGCCACTTGCTCCATCTGTTAATGCGCCATTTCCAGATAGTGACTTCATTACTGGCTGTCCTTGTCTACCAATTCCTATATAATCCATCACCGGCATGGTCTGCAACGTTATCTGTTGCAGCGACATCACATAAGTTCCAATCAGTGCTGGTAGATTAGAGATAACCTTTTCTTCCACCGACTTTACAATTCTGTCTGAAAAAGCATCCTCTTTTTCCCTTGTTTCAAAATAAGGATCTTGCTCTTGCCTTAAGCATTTTTCATAATAATCTAATATAGCAAGCACCACAAATTTACTTTGAGATTTGAACTGCTTCTTATCAAGGGAATGAAGAATTTCCCACGCCCTTTTATCTTCTTCCTCTTCTTCATAAAATCGAATATTCGTATTCTTTGTCATTGGTCTGCTCCTTTCCGAAATGAATTTAGCTTTCATTTCAAATTAATCCTATCAAATATTCGTCTGATTAACGATTCTGTTCCTGTCTACGAAGCCCCATATAGCAGTAATATTCATAACCCTTAGCAGTCGCACAGATATCCTTAATAAAGAAAGTTCTATCAACATTATATTGTCCAACAGTTTCTACAAGCTTACATCCTCCACCCATAAAATGCAGCTTCATAAGCTTTTCGTTGTACTCATAATCCTTCAATTTATCAAAGATTTCTGATACATATTCTGCGGCAGCATTTCGAATCAGCGAAGCATATGGCTCTTCTACATCCGCTATTCCTGTCCTTAAGAAATTCTCAATTACATCATCCATCAAGTGAGTTCCTGTTTCGTTTAAGACAGCATTTCTGATACGAATGGAACATTGATTTACCCCAAACTTTTCTGTCCAGGATTTGTTTTCCATTGCCCTTCCATCATTTAGATACATAATGTTCATGGTCCCATTTCCAATATCAACCAACATATTCAATCCCTTAAAATCTTTCAAATTTTCTGCCACTGCTGAGTAGCACTGTGGCATCACCGTACAGCCGGCAATTTCTACCAGATATTCTTTCTCTCGGTATTCAAAATTAACATAGCGATTGCGAAGTAAGTATGCCTTAAAGGAATCTCTCTGCGCCTTGACCCATTTCAGTGGAAGTCCCACAGCAAGATGAATCTTTGCTTCCTTAAGTCCTCTTAATGCTAATTCTTTTGCAATTGCAACCAATGTCAAAATATAATAATCATCATCGGCAATCTTATCAGCAAGAAAACTTTTATGCCCTTCTCCAATTACATAATATTTGTCTTCAAATTTTACATAGTCCTTGCTAAAGATCGGTGCTGTTTCACTGACTTCGGCAGATGCTTTAAAAACACTGTGACAGGACTTAATATTCCCATACCCATGATCACAAGCTAAAATTAGTGTATCTTTGATTCTGTAATCTCTCATATTCTCTTCTCCTCCTAAACTTCCCATTGTTGTAGTTGTTATTCCTTCCTGTCTTGTTCTTCCTATTAAATAATTCTGATTTGTTGTAACGTTCGTATTCCCTCTCATAAAATTTTCTCCTTCCGATTAGTGAAACTGATTTACAATGTCATGAAATATAATTTCTTCTGCCATCATCTTTGCCTGCTCTCGAGTTTGCCACATTTCCATCGTTGAGTTCGGATCTACTGGCGGATGTTTTTCTAAATATTTTGATACAATGCTATTCAGCATTTCATAAGCATCTTCATTTACTTCTACTGCTTTCTTCATCAATTTTCCAAATAGGAATAGATGACGGTATCTGTCTGGATGATTATCTTTCAGATATTCCATCCACAAATCTCCGTACTTTCCAACAAGAATATCTTCTGTTGCGGCTTCTTCAAAGATTGGATATAACAATCCATCTTTCTCTTCATATTGAATTCCAATAGTTTCAAATAATGATTTCTCTTCACTCATAAT
>DATERV010000082.1:0-3229 GCA_035271185.1 Lachnospiraceae bacterium
TTCTAGCTCATACCACGTGTTTTCGTAAATCACTTCTATCCAACTGTGGAAGACATTTTGAGGGGCTTTCTTATATACAAAGCCCGTCATAGCACCTTTTTGTAATTCTTTATTGATTGTAAAACCATGAACTCTGCAAGGGATCTTTACTGCCCGCAAAAGTGCCATAAACAAAGTTCCTTTTGTATTACATTGCCCATAACCATCCGTCAAAACTTGCGTAGCTGGTATGTCATCACTTACATTGTATCCAAACAAAATTTCATCTCTGATATAATTGTAAATCTCCAGAATGCGGTGAAATTCATCAAGTGCATCCCATTTCCTTTCAGTGATTAAATTCTGTATCGACTTGGCTGAATAATTCAGCATTTTTGTTTCTTGCAAATATCTATCCATATTAACCCAATAGTCCTTCCAACATATTATGCTGCATTTTCATTGTATTTCTCGATAACTTGTATCCCATACAAAAACCATATATAAAAATACCAGAAGACAAGTCCTATTACAGGATATGAAATACTAAGGAATTTTATGAGTAATCCGGAACATTTTACACCACCTGTCCGGGTTTTGGAAACCGGTGTTCCGGAAAAAAGGAAACCGCGATTCCGGTAGTGGAAACCAAAGATATTTTCTCTTTATAATGTATCTATGCACCAATGGTGTAAATACGTTATAAGGAGGTCAACATATATGACCAAATATCGGGAAATCCTTAGACTTCATAGTCTTGGATTTAGCCAGCAGAACATTGCCTACAGCAGCAATGTCTCCAAGAAAACAGTCCATAAAGTCTTAAAACGTGCCATAGAAATGAATATTTCATGGCCGTTAGCCGACACACAGACAGATGCTGTAATGGAGGAGCTTATGTTCCCCAAAAATAATCAGACTGCAAAGAAAAAACGGATGCCTGATTATGCTTACATTCACAAGGAACTTCTTAAAAATGGTGTGAGTAAAAAACTCTTGTGGACAGAATACATGGAGGACTGTCGTCTTAACAGCGAAGAAGCACTTATGTATTCGCAATTCTGTTATTATCTTCAACAAGAGGAAGAAAAACGTCGTGCAACGATGCACATCAACCGTAAACCAGGAGAACAGGTTGAGGTTGACTGGGCAGGTGATCCAGCCCATATCATTGATTCGGATACTGGTGAACTAACAGATGCCTATCTTTTTGTAGGTGTCATGACGTATAGCCAGTATGCCTACGTGGAAGCTTTTATTAACGAAAGACAGCAGGCATGGATTAAGGCACATGTTCACATGTATCAGTTCTTTGGTGGAACGGCAAGAATACTGGTTCCTGATAACTGTAAGACTGCAGTTATTCACAATGGTGGATGGTACAATCAGCAGATTAACACTGTCTATCATGAAATGGCTGAGCATTATAACACCGCCATCATTCCCGCTAGAGTCAGAAAACCAAAAGACAAACCAAGTGTAGAAGGTTCTGTCGGTAATGTATCCACTTGGATTACTGCAGCGCTAAGAAATGAACAGTTCTTTTCTCTCGCTGAATTAAATCGCGCAATCAGAGAAAAACTTGCGGCGTATAACTCTCGTGATTTCCAGAAAAAAGAGGGCAGCCGATTAAGCCTCTTCCGCGACGAAGAACTGCCATTGCTGACAAACTTACCTGCTACCCCGTACGAACTAGCGGAATGGAAACAAGCCACTGTTCAGTACAATTATCACATATCTGTGGACAAGATGCTATACTCGATTCCTTTTGAATACATAGGAAGAAAGGTCGATGTCCGGGTAACAGATAAAACGATTGAAGTATTCTATAACCACAATCGCATTGCGTCCCATAGGCGCCTTTATGGCCGTCCGGGACAGTATAGCACCATCGTACAACATATGCCTGAAGACCATCAGCAATATCTGGAATGGAATGGCGACAGGTTCCGTAAATGGGCTAAAAACATAGGAATCAATACGTACAAGGTAATCGATGCAATTCTTACCTCTAGTCGTGTGGAACAACAGAATTATCGAGGCTGCATGGGTGTTTTGAAACTTGCAGATAAATATTCTGTGGAAAGGCTTGAAGCTGCATGCCAAAAATCGTTATTATATACGGCATCCCCCAGCTACAAAAGTATAAAAAATATACTTTCAACCGGTCAAGACAAATCAGAACCGGAACAGCCTAGAACCGAACACGCGCACAACAGTCATGGTCTCACAAGAGGGGCCAGCTATTATGGAGGTAAAAACGAATGATAAACCAAAGTACGTTTGATAAATTAATGGAAATGCACCTTACCGCAATGGCAGATGCACTGCGCATCCAACTGAAGGATTCAAAAATGGATGAAATACCATTTGAGGATCGTGTCGGAATGCTTGTTGACGTCGAATACTGTAGCCGCAAAAACAATCGTCTGAAAAGACTGATTAGGGGCGCTGAATTTGACCAGTCAGATGCTAGTATCATGGATATAAACTTTACATCTGGACGCAAGCTAAATAAAGACCTGATCAGAAGGCTGGCAACCTGCGAATATATCACTGAACACCATAACTTATTTGTCACTGGTGCGACAGGCAGTGGAAAAACTTACATGGCTTGTGCTTTTGGGATGGAAGCCTGCAAGCACTACTACAAAACGAAATATGTGCGTCTACCCGACTTGCTTTTGGATCTTGAAATAGCAAGAAATGATGGAACTTATCGGAAAGCATTATCAAAGTACACCAACCCCGTTTTGTTGGTCATCGATGAATGGCTTCTTTTAAAGCCAACAGATAATGAGCAGAAAGATATCTTTGAATTACTTTCAAGACGCAGGAAGAAATCTTCTACCATCTTCTGTTCTCAGTATTCTTCAGATGGATGGTATGAACAGCTTGGCGGAATCGATAGTCCGTTAGCGGATGCAATCCTGGATAGAATAGTTCATGATGCGTATAAAATTAACATCGAACCAGTTGATCCATCCAAGGATCAGTCTATGAGACAAATATATGGCTTAGATAAAATGCTAAGCGAGTAAGCAATTTCGGCGGTTCCCTTGTTCCGGTCATGCGGTTCCCTTATGGCCGGACAGGCGGCTTCGCCGCACCGGAATATTCATAATTTTTTATTACACTTTTATTATTATCTAGTTTCTACTTTTTTCAAGTTTTTTTGCACGAGAGACGATTTTTTTGCACGAGAGACGATTTTTTACACAGTAGACAAAAAAAATCTGCAGGCTTTAAG
>DATERV010000083.1:0-4507 GCA_035271185.1 Lachnospiraceae bacterium
ATATTTAATAATAGAACCATCCTTCAAATCATTTGATGAAATATTAACTGCAACTTTTGTTCTTAATCCTTCATTTTGCCATTTTTTTATTTGATCAATTACATTTGTAATAACCCATTTTGTTATTTCGCTAATGAGTCCTGCATCTTCTGCTATTTGAATAAATTCTCCCGTATTCATGTTCATACTGTTGTTCCATCTCAATAATGCTTCAACGCCCTTGACTTCATTCCTTTTCAGATTGATGATTGGCTGGTACGCAATTGTAAACCGACCATTTTTTATAGCATCATAAAGAAGAACAATGGTTTCATATTTCAATTTGTTTTTTTGTAATAAGGACTCTTCATAAAAAGTAATTCTATGTTCGTCAATCTCTTGCTGATCTAGTGTTCTGCTCATTTTTTTATATAAATCATTCCCATCCTTTGCATGCATGGGATAATTGATAATGCCGCATTTTATAACAATATTAACAGGTACCGCATCAATTAGGACTGGTTCTTTAAAATAATCCAAAAATTCCTTCGCTTTCAAGTAAGCATCTTCTATACTGCATCCCCACATGGTAACGGCAAACTCGTTCGTTAGTACGGAATATACATTAACCTTTTCTACAAGATTTGATAAGGTTTCTATTGCTTTAAAAAGTGCCTTTTCTCCAATACCGTAGTCGACATACATATTGATATCATCCAGATTAATGATTCTAAATGCAATCAGCGAACAGCACTTTTGTTCATTCGCCATTTCAATTAAGTCAATTTTAAGTTTACTGGCATTCGGAAAACCTGTAGCTGTATTGGTAAAAGATTTTTTTATCTGAATCTCCTTATCAATTTTGATGCGCTGAAATAGAAAACCAACCACTAGTCCTATCACTATGAAAATAAATCCTCTAAATATCCAGCTACTGGACCTCTGCATAACTCCTTCAGATACATTTACAGGCATCAACGGCCCCAGAGTAATTCCTCCCAAAATAGCAGCTCCCACAGCACCCTTCATATTAAAAAGAAACGCAGATATAATAATTGGTATGTACATTAAATGTGTAAATGCATATTCTGTACCACCTGCTAAATAGACGATGAAATCAACAACAAAAATAAGCAATATTATACAACATACTGAAACATTGCGTTTTCTGTGACTTATTAAACTATCCAATATCCCCTCTATCATATGTTTCCTCTAATCATTTAAATCATATTTTTCTATCTTATATTTTATTTTATTATATTTATTAACAATATACAAGAAAAAAGCACTCATTTCGAGTACTTTTTAAGTCCATTGTTAAAATGCCGATCTGAAGAAATAATCTATCTGTTTTTCTCCCTCTGTATAAAGGTAAGGCCCACACATAGGAATGGTGCAACACATTACTTTTTTACCTGCCGGAACCAACACTTGATAGCCGTAATTTGACATAATACAGGCTGGTCTTTGAGACTTCGTTCCCATTGAAATGTACTTTGCTGACGCAAATAAATCCAGCCAGTCCTCATCAGAAGCTCCCCTTGCTTTCAATATTTCATTCTTGCTCCATGCAAAGTAGGTCCAAGTGTGATCTCTGTTGGTAGTAGTCAATTGCCTAGGCAATCTGGCATTCTCCGACAAGAGTAGTTTGTCTTTGGTTGTATAGAAGGAAACAGCTCCTGTCTTCTTATCTACGCTTACCTTAAGCTTTGCAGTGTTCAGCTCCACCCTGTCTCTTTCTTCCTTGAAGTCCCACCTGGGATTTAATGATGAGCGAAGTTCCTTTGGAACCTCCTCCATATTCTCAAAGGGACCCTTGGAAAAGCTGACTCTTATTGTGTTTTCCGAAATAGGTGTCAGTCGAAGTACCCCACAGGCACTGGTGAGCTCCAGACAGTTTTTATTGCTTGTTACCCAACGAACGGACATATTTAAGGCAGGATGACCCAATGGTTTCAGACTAGTCTGCTCCGGCATCTCCCCAAATTCCGATGCTGCCGGTTTGCTTCTTTTCATTGGTTCTACTTCTGCCGGTTCTTTTACAGAAGCTGTGGTATTGGAAGTGTAGGTATCATATACTTTCCCTGTTCCATTTGACCCGGATATTTTCCCCATGCCCACTGAAAATGAATAATTCTTCTTCCCTAAAGCAGAAGCATAATAATCCACTTTTCTTCCGATTTTTGGTGTCGCATAAGATTTCAATGCTGTTTTACCGGCGCTATCTTTATTGACTGTAATTCTCTTGGGACCAATCTGTTCACGGAATTCCATCTCCCGATGTCCTTCCTGTGATCGTTCCAACTCAATCTCCTTTTTGGTCTTAGACTCCTCCTCAGGTATTACTCTGAAAGCCTGCTTGGGTTGTTCCACTACAAACTTCCGTTTCTTCTCCTCCGGTACTGTGGTGCCTATCAAATCACTGAGTGTTCCGGCATACAATACTACCAGTTCATGCAGTGCTCTGGTAGTTGCTACATACAACCGTTTTGCGAAACCATCCTCTGATGGGTAATTTTGATCATTGGCATTAAAAAGAAGCACGACATCAAATTCCAAACCTTTGGAATACTCTATGGGAAGCACCATGACCCCACTGCCAAACTCCTCTGTTTCTTCATTAAAGTCACGAATCTCAATCCTTTTTTTTAGCTGTTTAGAAACTTGGGCTGCTTCCTCATCATCCCTGCAGATCACTGCAATGGTTTCATAACCTTTTTTCTGCCACTGCCTGATTGTGTTTACAGTCTCCATAATCAACTGTTCTTCACCACCACACCTGGTAGTCCGAACTTCCTCCCCATGGCGGATAATGGGCTCTACCGGGTAAATAGGAAAGCTGCCATGCTGCAGAATATTGGTTGCATAGTTTGAGATTTCCACTGTATTACGATAGCTTTTCCTTAATAGACCAAAGTAGTCAAAGTCTCCTGGAAGCATGAGACTCCTTAATTCTTCCCAGTCTGAAAGGCCATAATCAAAATAAATGTTCTGGGAAACATCCCCCATAATGGTGTAGGTACATTTACTGAGACAATAGTTCAATGCCCCATAAACCATCATGCCAAAGTCCTGGGCTTCATCGATTACCACATGGCTTGCTTCCTGAATAACTTCTGTCTCCTTAATTCGCTTGTAAAGATAAGCCAATGCCGCCAGGTCATAAATATCAAACTCCGTACCAGGCAATGGAACATGATGCCCCTTGGCCTTCTGTTCCTCTATAAATGTATCATACAGATCAAAAATAGAACCCTTCCAATCCCGCTTTCCAAAATATGTCCGATAATAAATCGTAAGTGATTTCTGTTCATCAGGGGGATAGGAATAATATCTTCCATAAATCTCATTTTCCAACTGCATCACGAGATGCTCTGTTAGCTTATCCAGTTTATCCGGTAATGAGAGGTAATGAAATTGCTTCAAAAGCTTCTCGATAGCAGCCTGGGGCATTAATAGGCGCTGGGTCCTTTCTGTGTAAATATCCTCTCTGGGAATATAATTCCATTCATATTGCTCACAAAAGCTTTCCAAATCATGAAACCAGGAGAAGCTACCCTTGATAGCGCTTGCCCTATCACCTTTGTTCAAGCTTTTTACAGTAAACTTCTTTTTATCCCAGTCCTCATATAAGAGTCTAATGAAAAGCTGTTCCATGGTCATCTGTGATACACCATAGACATCCAGATCCGGTAAAATACCTGTAATATAGTTTAGCAAAATCCGGTTACTGCCAATAATGTAAAAATCCTTTGGCTTAAATTCTAAATCATAGTTATACAGGATATAGGAAATTCGGTGCATAGCCACTGTTGTCTTACCGGAACCGGCTCCCCCCTGTACAATCACATTATGCTGGGGTTTTTTACGAATAATTTCATTTTGCTCCTGCTGTATGGTTGCTATGATTTCTCCTAAAACAGCTCGCTTATTTCTTGCCAGATACTTAGTCAGCAGTTCGTCATTTGCTACCACATCTGAATCGTAAAAATCCTTTAGCTCATCATTCTCTATTTCATAGGTACGTTTTCTGGAAAGATCAATTTCAAATGCGCCTTCTCCTTTCACGGAATAGGTACACTTTCCAATAGACTTTTCATAATAAACAGAAGCTATGGGTGCTCTCCAGTCAATTACTCTTGGCTCTGCGGCATCCTTCGCAATAACAGATTTTCCGATATAGTAGCATTCTTGCTTTGGTCGATTTGCCTCCTTAAAATCAATTCTTCCAAAATACGGTTTCTTTCTGCTTCGTTCAGAGCGAAGCAGCTCCTGCCTGACCTGCTGAAATCTGGCATCCGTATTGAACCATTGGGCCAAGCCTTCTTTATCACTGGCATCATATACTTCCTTCAATTCATGCAGTTCATTTGCCAAGCCTTGGACAGATGCTTTTGTCCGATTCAGGTTCTCTTCAGCGATGCCCAGAATTTCTGCAAGCATCTTTTTTTCTTCTTCCAGGGTGACACCCGGTATTTTGTTTTTTTGGAATTCTTGAGTCATTTCAATCCCCCTCTCAATATGT
>DATERV010000084.1:0-4128 GCA_035271185.1 Lachnospiraceae bacterium
ATTCCTTAGACTAAGCAAAACACTATGCCGAAGAATCTGAACTAATAGCAAAATTTAAATAGTTAAGCAGAAATTTCGGCATAGTATTTTCTTCGGCATAGTCTGTCTTATGCCGAATTCAGTATAATTCAGACAGGGGAACACAGTACACCAGTGAAATCTATCGCAAAGCAATTAGTAAATATGGCATTATTCAAAGTATGAATAGTGCCGGTGGCAGATGCCATGATAATGCACGCTGTGAAAGCATGTGGGCAAGACTTAAAGAAGAACTTCTCTATAACAGATATAATACTTCCAAAATGAAGGTCGAAACGGTGAGAACCCTCATCTGGAGATATTTCATTAGTTATTGGAATAATCGGAGAATTTGTTCTACTAACGGAGGACTACCGCCTATGGTAAAGAGACAACAGTATTATCAATCATTACAGGATGCTGCATAAGGTCGAACATCCTTGAGAAAAAAGTGTAAAGAGATATTGACAATATCATTCATACAGTTGAACAAATCTGTGAACGATACGATATATCTGAAAATCAGCTCCGCAAATGGATTTCTCTCTGGAAGCTGCATAAAGAGCAATGGCTTGGTCTTTTAAATGATGCTGAAACCTCTGACCTCGCCTTACTGAAACGTCTGTGCTGTAAAGATAAGTTTTCTTCATTTTCCCAGAAATTCATTCTCCATATGTCATATACATTTCTTCAGTCGCACCAAAATCCCATCTTAATAAGACCTGCAAATGCACGATACCATCAGCATGTCTTTGCTCCGGATTATGATATCTGGTGACCACACGACTGATGAATGGTGCTCTGCACTTTCTCCCCTTATGATGTAAAAAACACTTAAGGAGGGCTCTATTTTATGAGTAAAGAAACCGAAACAACAAAAAATGATGCACTGGTGGCCCAGTTCCGCTTCGCCATGATTGCTCCTGTGATTCAGGGGCTTTTTCCTGACGCCTCTGCTACTGCCTACTATAAGCGTGTAACCGAGCATCCGCTGACTCTTCCTAATGGAACCATTGTACAATATAGTTATAAGACTCTCGAAAAATGGAAATCCTTATATCTTCGTGGTGGACTAGATGCACTGATGCCAACAACCAGATCCGATAAAGGTATTTCGCGCGCCTTAAATGATGAGGCTATTAACGAGATCTATCGCATAAAGCAGGAACATCCTCGTATGAACGCGACTCAAATCTATGAATACCTCATTCGAGAATCATTTCTTTCTGCATCCGTCAGTGTTGATTCCGTCCAGCGCTTTGTGAAGAACAATGACCTAAAATCCGCAAGAGATCCGAATCTCAGAGACCGCAAAGCTTATGAGGAAGATAAATTCGGTAAAATCTGGCAGGCTGATACCTGCTATCTTCCATACATTACAGAAGACGGCAAAACAAGACGCGTTTATTGCATCATGATCATTGATGATCATTCCCGCCTCTTAGTTGGTGGTGAACTTTTCTATAATGATAATGCCTACAACTTCCAGAAAGTCTTAAAACAGGCTGTTTCTACCTACGGAATTCCGGATAAGCTGTATGTGGATAACGGCTGCAGCTATAGCAACGAACAGCTTTCCATGATCTGTGTATCCTTAGGCGTCTTGCTTTTACATACAAAAATAAGAGATGGTGCTAGTAAAGGCAAGGTAGAACGTCACTTCAGGACCCTAAAAGAAAGATGGCTATACACCCTTGATATCAGCAAAATCACTTCACTTGCTCAATTCAACGAGATGTTAAAGGAGTACATGCGTTCCTACAATACTACATTTCACCGAGGAATTGATGCAGCTCCTATGGAACGCTTCCAGAATTCAAAGGATCATCCTCAGCGTCCGAAATCACGTGAATGGCTTGATGACTGTTTCTATAACCGCATTACCAGAAAAGTCCGCAAGGATTCTACAATTACAATAGATAACATCTGCTATGATGTTCCAATGCAGTTCATCTCTGCCAAGGTTGACATCCGATTTCTCCCTGATGACATGGACTCTGCATATATCCTGATGGATAACACAAAATTTCCAATACGCAGAACAAACCGTAATGAAAATGCACATGTCAAACGTAACAACGTAAAACCAGCTATCGACTACTCTAAGATTGGAGGTATCCGCTAATGTTCAACTCTTTCTATGGGTTATCTTACAACCCCTTTGATAAACAGCAGATCCATGAAAAAGATCACTTTGTTTCAAACGACTTCACTGAAATGATCAATCGTCTGAATTACCTAAAAGAGATTCGTGGAATCGGCGTATTTACTGCCAGACCAGGTATGGGTAAATCTTACGCACTCCGATGCTTTGCCTCCAGTCTGAATCCAAGCTTATATCACATGGAATACATGTGTCTTTCTACCATCAGTGTTGCTGATTTTTACAAACAGCTTTGTTCCATACTCGGCGTCAGCGAAAAAGGTGGTAAGCCTGCAATGTTTGCCGCTATCCGTGAACAGATTACTTATCTTTACAAAGAAAAAAGACAACCATTACTACTGGCAATCGATGAAGCACAGTACCTGAATACCGGCATTCTCAATGACATCAAGATGCTGATGAACTATGGTTATGATTCTGTAAACCACTTCACCATGATTCTATGTGGAGAATCACACCTGAATGATACCCTCCGCAAGCCAGTCCATGAGGCACTTCGTCAACGAATCACCGTTCATTACAACTACAATGGGCTCTCTGATGAGGAAGTCGGTAAATATGTTCTTCATAAACTTCACCTTGCAGGTGCACCTGATTCCATTATTGAAACTGCTGCATTATCAGCAGTCCATAGTTACACGCAAGGAAATCCGCGTCTCATTGATAATCTCATGACTGACGCACTTATGATTGGGTCTCAGTTAGAAAAGACTGTGATTAATGCTGAAGTCATTCACGATGCTGTTGAGAATCAGGGTCTTTATTGATGAAATCTTCAGTTTTCAATGTTCAAGGCTGTGATCACAACCGTGGTCATGGCCTTATCTGAAAAGCAGAAAACTGCTTTTCAGATAAGACTACGACAATGTGCGGTGACACCGTTAAGAGTTTGCAGTTGCCGACCAAACCGCACAGTCGGGGATGCGAAAGCACCTACACTAAAGTGCTGTTCACGCCTCCCACAATGTGCTGTCGGACAGCAAATAAACCCGTTACTAATTATGTATCTTCATAAACATAAACCTATCACAAATAATAAAATTTAATTTCCCATTAGGAATCAGTATTACCATACGTCACCAACCATATACCATGCACCTGAGGATATGGGAGAGCTACTTCCATTTCGGATTATCATATAATAATCCTCATCGTCAAAGAAATAGTATGCACCATAATACTTCCCTTTTTCTGAATCATATTCTGGCGTAACTGATACCATAAAGGTTCCGTCAGGTGCGTAAAACTCAACACTAAATGGCACATCTGCTGCTATATCCAAATATGGATATTCGCTGGTATCAAAAATGTAAGAAGAATATGTATACTTTGTAGCAGTCCAGTTGTGTTGCACATTATAATAAGAGTTAGGTGCATAAGATGTGGGAGCAACAACCGCACGCTGTTGTACTGTCGGCAAACTACTATCAGCAGCTTCGAGTATGTGAACTCGCTGAACTGAACCTGAGCTACTTAAATCTGCAGCATAACACTGCAATGACATTGATAAAAATATCATTATTGTTGTAAAAAGTGTAAATATTTTCTTCATATAAATTCGCTCCTGTAATATAATTTAATTAATATCTTCTTTTGTAAATTCCTCACCACTCATTGGATGTATTCTTACCTCAACAGAATCTTTTTCACTCTCTGCTTCAGTAATACTTTTTTCTGATGTACCTCCGAATACAGAATTATCTATGCAACTCATAACTAAAGTCACTTCACTATCAGATAAACATGCTTCTTCATTGTCTTTCCATACCCATTTATCTGTCAAATTGATATAAAATATCTCGTTATCATCAAAAGTAACTTTATATTCTGGCAATCCATCGCATGTTTCAGTTTTATAATTTAGTCCATTTAGCAAATTATATAATTCATTTATTTCTAATATATCACAAGCATTGCTTCCCACTTCTGGGCCATAATTATAAACC
>DATERV010000085.1:0-39862 GCA_035271185.1 Lachnospiraceae bacterium
ATCCATACTTTCCAGAGATTCTTTTATCATCTGCAATCCAAGGCTGTGAAGCTCGGTAGTGATGCCAATGACATACTCCGCCATCTTTAATGGGTCTTTCATAAACTCATCTTCAAGTTTCTCAAATTTGTTGATGCATTCATCTTCAAAATATCTTATACTGTTAATCATAGAGAACACCTATCCTTTGTTTGTATTAGTTTTGTCGCTAAATACTTTATCACAAAGTGGTGTTCTCTTGTTTTTATTTCCATTATCCGAGTAAAATTTTACGCTAGCTTAATAATAGATAACAAAAAATCGCTTTGCCACAGCCTTGGTAGGCCATCGCGCAGCGATTTTGTTCAATTTAAATTTAACGCTTCTTCATAAAAAGAATAACATCAACCAAAACACAAAGCACAAGATATACAAGCCAACATAATAAGTATGCCGTATATGAGTTCCCCATCTGGGGAATTGGAGTAAGTGTCCACCCAAATCCACCAAGGGATCCTTGAATACAGTTAAAAATGCTGGAAATAGGGATAAGGCTCAATAACCATATGTTAACAGATCCAAAAACCCTTGCCGCTGATTTCTTATTGTCTGAAGTAAGCAATCCTATCGCAAAAAGCATGCATCCCATTGCCATAATGACAAGGCCAGCAGCAACAGCCGCCAAGGTTTGTTTATCCAACCAAAGCAAAATGGCTATCACAAGACCTACGAAGTTTAAGCAAGTGCCTACTGCTGCAAAAATGCGTGCATCGGATTTATTCTCCGATGTGTTCGGTTTGGGTTCAATACCCCTTAATAAATAATCTGTTGTGACATCAAAACAATCACACAGCAAGATGATTTTCTCTAAATCAGGTAAGCTTTGTTCACTTTCCCATTTTGAGACAGCCTGTCTTGATACCCCAATTTTGTCTGCCAGTTCTTCCTGGGACAATCCTTTTATTTTTCTTAAATTCTGTATTCTGTCTGCTACATTCATAGCGACACCACCTTTCTTTTTGATAGTGTCATTTTATCTAAAGCAATGGTTGCATAACCACCACCATTACCTTGAACAATGTCAACTATTAGTTGCAACACCGTATTCTAAATTGTTGATGAATCTGATATACTCATCAGTCTTGGGGTTCATTGCTTTTTAATCGGTACCCAAACCTCATATCGGCTGCCGTTGGGAGTATCCGCATTTTCTTTTTCTATTTCAGTTATCGGGCTACCTGGTCCATCGTTCCTAACATAACCCTCAGGTATCTGCACGGTTGTTGCATATCTGTTACATTGACCATTTCCGTTTTCACCGACAGCTTCTTCACTTGTCGCCATCCATTCAGTAGTGATAACAAGAAAATCGCTCGCGGGAAAATCAACCAATTTATAGCCGTCGGGTACTTTTTCCACGTTTTTCACAAAAAGTCCTTGAGAATAAATTTTTTCTCCTGCACTGTTGGTGTACCACACGTTTATAGGCTTTGAATCAGTCGCATACGGAAGAATTGGGTCATATCCGCCTATTTTAAAAAAATTGTCCCAAATATAACCGAAATTTTCAGTAATGATATTCTCGTTACCGAGAAAAGAAAATACGTTCTGGTGGATTTGGAATACTTTGATTGCCGGTTTGTTTGTTTCTGACATTGACATTACCTCCATTAAAATAAATGATTATAGTCCACCTATAAAATGATTGCAAAAAACATGATGTTACCATCAACTATTATAACATTCTTCATTCTGTTTTCCAAATTGTCCCAATAACGGTTCCAAATTGGATTCATAATGAATTGAAAGGATGGAGAAGAACAGTAGCATCTGAAAATGGACAGGAAGGGTATTAAATATTAAGTACCATTCCATCTTCAGTTTTAATAAATCCACATTTCTCATATAAGGGCCTTCCCAAGGTTGTAGAATCAAGACTTATTTCTGTAATTCCTTTCAGCGTTGCTTCATCAATTACTATTTTCATCATTTGGTAAGCTATCCCTTGTCTTCGATAGCTGTTTTGAGTATATACATTCATAATATGTGCCCTTTTACCACTAGGATGGTCAAACGTAGGCATTACATTTATGTAGCAAATAGTTGCACAGCCTATTACTTCATCATTATCAACAGCAAGAAATGTAGTCTGATTTGAATTTTTAAAGTACTCTCTGGTACAATCAATAAACTCTCTATCAAATGAATAATCATCCGATAAACTATTAACCTCTTTTAACATTTCAAGCCTACTACTCATAGCAATATCTAAGTCAAAATCACAGGTTTTAATAAAAGTTATCATTTATTCCTCCTGTACTTTTCATATTATAACTGATTGTAATTCTGTTTTCTGTCTATAAAAGGTAATCTACGAGGTATGATGTACGTCATTAAGCACAAAAGCATGGTAAAGCTATACTTAATCTCGGGATACTTCAATTGAAACAACGAAGTTCCATGCTGCGCATGGCTCCTTCGTTGTTTTGATGTGGGGATGATGCAAAAGCGTCGTAGAATTGGTGAGCGAATCAAACTATCCGCACTGGTCTGATATACTTCCAAAACCGATCCGGATTATGATAAAAGTAAATTATTCTACCCGGGGTAGTATCAAAGCAATAACCGGTGCCTGCATAATCAAAAGTTGCCATTGCCTTTTCCATCTTGTCCTCTACACTACGATTTTCCTGCTGGTAATCGAATGGCCCATGTTCAAAAACAATATACTCAGCTTCGGGAACATCAATCAGAAGCATTTGTGGTGGTACT
The DNA here is from genome assembly GCA_035271185.1 of Lachnospiraceae bacterium. Classification (GTDB taxonomy): domain Bacteria; phylum Bacillota; class Clostridia; order Lachnospirales; family Lachnospiraceae; genus Acetatifactor. The sequence goes on from DATERV010000085.1 coordinate 2,752, forward strand.
TCGCCCTTATAATCAAAAGGAAGACGTACACCATAACACTCTGTACGCGGAATACCCCAATCGCAGAGTCTGCCGTCCGGGTCATTAATGTACGCCATAATCTGACCGCTACCGCTGTTAGATTCGTTCCCACCATCGTCATCCAATTTGCCCTTGATACTATCGAGTAAGCCGCAAATTGTTTCGCAGTCCTGTCCCGGAATAAGACTTTGCTTTTGCCAAAAATCCCAATACCCATTACTCTCATAGTTTTTAATGTGCAAAAACTTGTGCGCGGGAATGGTTACAAAATAAATTTTAATATCATCCGTAGATTTCATCATACCAATCTCTCCAAATCCAAAAAAGTAGCGGTCGAAAGGGTTTATTTTTGTACGAAGAATGACAGGCTTAGGCTTTTTTCGGTATTCACTTGGTGTTACACCATATGTCACCTTGAAAGCTCTGGTAAAAGCTTCATGTGATGAAAAGCCATAATCAAAAGCAATATCCAAAATGCTTTTTTCACTATCCCGTACCTGTTTTAGTGCAAAGGCTAATTTTCTGTGCCGCAGATAATCCCTTAATTGCATACCAGATATTTCTTTGAATTTTCTTGTTGTATAAAATTCGGAATAACCCAGCCTACGAGAAAGAAAGCATAGTGTCAAAGCTTCATCATTATAATTCATTATACATTTGTCAATTTCATCAACAATTATTTGTATTTGCTTTTGCCACTCATACATCCATCTGTTCACCTCGTTTCAACCACCCTACATTTATTATAAAGAAGTAGAGAGATTACTGCTTGATTTTACTTGCTGTTATTTCATTTTTCTCTTTTAGTAAAACACCTAATTTGGTATTCTTGGAAGATTAATTGCATTAACTTCCATTGCATCGGAAATAATATCATTCAACCTTTTAATATCGTCCAATGCAATTCGGCCATAATACAGTTTCTCATATATTGAAGGATTTCTTTCAACCGCATTTTTTATATCAAAATAGCCTTGTAAATATATAAAGTCTTTATAAAAGCCACCATATTCTGATGTATCTCTTAGCCCGACCTTCATCCTGCTTGCTACGTAAATAGCCTGGGTAATGCCTATGAAGTCCTTTATCATCATTGCTAATTCATACAGTGACTTCTCATGTAAATGCAACGCACACAAATAGCGTGCTGCATCCATTTTAATATCTCCTTTTACTGTAATTAAGAAAGAGATACGAGGATATAAACTAAGCTTAACACCTTTTTTGCGCGCTGCTGATGGTGACATCCCATGAATTACTTTAAAAGCACGTGTAAATGCTTCAGGGGATTCATATCCATACTTCATGGCTAAGTCGATAATCTTAATAGAATTGTTTTGTAATTCTTGAGCAGCCAATGTCATACGTCTTTTACGAATATATTCATAAATTGATATGTTCATAATTAAAGAAAATGTACGTAAAAAGCTTTCTTTTGATTGATACATAATACATGCAACTTTATCTAAATCAATGTCGCTGGTTAAGTGTTTTTCAATATAGTCAAATACATTGTTAAGACGTTCATCCCAAGTCAATCGTATCCCTCCTTTCTGCTAACAGTGTAATAGAGATGCATACTAATTGCCTTGCATTTCTCGTACAATAAATGCAAGGTTGCTAACCAAAAGAATCTCCCCAAACTTCAAATCATACCGTCGCTACATCACGATTCGAACGGTATAACATTGTCATGTCAGTTTTATTTTCCTAGCCAGCCCTGTTCAATCCAATACTGTTTTTCTACTGGGGAGCTATCCCAACCAGAGTCGTGCATTTTGGAAAACAGCTTGAAAAGTAATCTGGATTTTAGTCCGGCCTTGGGCGTACCAATTTTACCAATATTGTTGGCTAACTTTTGCATGTCAGCTTCGATTTTCTGTTTTTTCTCTGGCTTCACCATCTCCCAGTTCATCGCCTGTACCGCCACTGCATATCGACGTATGTATGGAACACCCATGTAAAACAGTGCTCTTTGCACCTGCTTTGCTGCCGAATTTGCACCGCCGCCGGCGCAGGTAGAGATGACCACGGCTTTCTTTTTGAAAATCCACGGCAGCGGGCGGTGGGACATCCAGAAATCAAAAAACAGATCGATCAGTGCCTTCATCTGCGCGGATGGACCGAAGCAGTAGTTGGGTGTGGTGAAAATGAGCATATCAGCGTCTTCCATTGCATCGAGAATTGGTTTTTTCTCAGAATAAAACGGGCATTTTTCTACATCTTCAATGCACTGATAGCATCCGAGGCAGAAGTGGTTCAGATCCCGCGGCAGAAAAAACTCAGTGATCACGGCATTGTCCGCAAGTTTTTCCGCCAGTAGTCTACCTATATGGTAGGTACTTCCTTTGTGATTTTGACCGTTTATCATAACTATTTTCATAATTTATACCTCTCTGACATGATAGATTAAATATGAGTTTCATACATGGAAGGAAAGTAGCTGACCGGAAAATTGTGATACCGCTTTACTGTATCTTCTACAATAGCACAACATATGTACTCAAATCTATAAAAAAAATCGCCAGAAGTCTAAATAATAAACTTCTGACGAAATATATAGATCTTATAAGCGTTTAAAATATACTATATTTGCATTTCCATACTCTTCATTTGCCTTATCAAAATCTTCTTGGCTAACAATTTTATTTTCATTACCTATAATTCCTACAGTTATAGCTTTTACTTCTTGTTCTACTTTGTGGAAAAACATTATATATTTACTTATTAATCTCAATTTTCGATTTTGTATATCAAGATCGTACTTTGCAACTTCGTGTCCACCTGCGGTAAAAATACCTGTGGTATTAGCAGAAATAGGATACGCAGTTCCATCTGACATTATAGTTCCAAACTTTGTTATTTCATTGTTAATAGGATAGTAAATATCTGTCCACATCGCAACTTCACTTTCATTTATAAACTTATAAACTCCATCAGAAAGTAAAAGAATGGGATAATCATAACCAACTAATTCTACAAAAGAGTAATAATATTTTTCACCTTGAGTGTCAAAATTTTTTAGGAATTCATCATAAATATCAGTATTTTCTATATTTTTATATTCTTGAAGGTTTGTATAAACTTCTTTGTCTGATTTTCTTTCATTTACTTCTCTTTTAAAATTAATGCTATATACTATGGCGCATATACAACATAAAAGCATGATAAAGCTTACTAATAATTGTATTTTTTTGCTCATAATAAAGACCATATTCTTTTTAACAAATATATGGTCTAATTTGAAACATAGAACTAAAAACAGCTACCTTTACCAATTAGCGCTACTTCCGAAGTGATTTTCTTTAATTCCTCAACTGATATGATTATCGTATTGCTTGAAATAGAATATTCTATTATATGCAGTAATCGGTCATAACAATCATTGGGTTTATTTCTAAATTCTTTGATGTATTGCTCACTTCTTTTTCTGCTTGGAAAATACATGAAGTTGATCGCAAACAATGCTTGCAATAAATGGTCTAAAGAATTTTCTAGCACACTATGATAAAACATTACCTCTTTTCGTAACATCACTCTTCCTAAGTCTTCATCATTTAATACATTTGCAATATGAAAATCAAACAATTTCTTAAATAAATCGATAGGATGCTTCTTAACTTTATCTATCAATAATGTCCATTCAGCATTGCTCTCATACAATATATTAATGTTTTCAACACTGGATAATCTTCCTGTAGGATAGAATCCACCTTCTCTGTCTAAATGTTCTCCATTTAAGACCTCATCTAGGAAATGTACCATTTCTTCAATTGTAAAATACATAAACATGACATCTATGCCATCAATAATTAAGATATCTCCATAACCCCATATTCCCCCATTACACACATTCATCAGACATTCTGAATATTCATTAGAATAATTTGAATAGACACTTTTTCTTTCAGTATCTGTCGGAATCGTGGTACATAAAACAAACATATCAATATCACTATTACCCGGTATCAGATCAGCATTAATATCTCCCGTTTGACCTATACCTTTAACTTTATTGTTTTGTGATAATTCTCTTACCAGCTTATCTTTAATTTCTATGACATTCATTTCTATTCCTCCGATCGGGGATGGAAAATCTAACATCTATAAAAAATTATCTCGAGTGATTTCAAACAGAGTGTTTCCAAAATACTTATGGTCTTTTGGAATGTTATCCAAAACGCCAATTTCTTTTAAATCCAGATTTTTCAAGAACCCTTCTTGAACCAATGTTACCTGGATATATAAAGCCTATAATTCGGTCGAGTTGAATTTTATTAAATCCAAAATCCAGCATAGCTATTGCAGCTTCAGTTCCATATCCACGATTCCATTTTGTATGTAATAATCCATAAAAGACCTCTGTCATACTTGGGTCAAAATCAGGAGTGCCAATACCGCAGTACCCAATTACTTTATCATTATCTATTTCTCTAATGCTAAAGAAATAACGATACCAGCTTGGCCGATTAGGATTGTTGTCATAAAACAATGTAGCAAAGTCCCAAACTTCAAATCATACCGTCGTCGCATCACGATTCGAACGGCATAAATCCCCCAAACTTCAAATCATACCGTCGCTACATCACGATTCAAACGGTATAAATCCCCCAAACTTCAAATCATACCGTCGTCGCATCACGATTCGAACGGCATAAGTCCCCCAAACTTCAAATTATACCGTCGTCGCATCATGATTCGAACGGCATAAATCCCCCAAACTTCAAATCATACCGTTGTCGCATCACGATTCGAACGGTTTAAACCCTAACAAAATAAAAATAAAAAGGATTAAGAGATGATAGAATTAAAGAAACAATTAATAGAGAAAAAAAAGCGTTTAGCGCGATTCATTTAATTACCACTTGACTGGTGAGCACTTGCTCACTATACTACATAATAGTAAGCAGTTGTTCACTATTAAGTATAGAAATGGAGCTTCAACCAAAAGTGAAAAAAGGAATAATCTGCAATTTCTACAAGGGAGGGAATGATGGAAACTACAATGTCAACTAAGGATAAAATTATTTATGAGTCTTTAAAATTATTTTCTACAAATGGCTATGAAGCGGTATCTACCCGAATGATTGCGAGAGCCGTGGGAGTGTCTGGTACAGCAATATATAAACATTTTAAGAGCAAGCAGGAGATATTTGACACCATTATTTCAACGTGTAAAGAACGTTTTATCTGTCAAAGAAAAAAAGTAGATTATCAGCATATTTGTTGGGAGGACTTAGATGAAATCTGTATGAATATGTTCCGTTTCCAGACACAGGATGAATGGATTGTGATGTTTCGTAAAATTCTGGTAGTGGAACAGTTCAAGAATCCGGAAATAGCAAAATTGTATCAGGCCTTTTTCATTGACATTGCCTTAGGTAGTATGAAGGATATTTTTGAGTGGTTGATTAAGGAAGGGTATATGGTGGATAAAAATCCTCGTGTGCTGGCAATGGAATTATATGCGCCCTTTTTTATGTATCACACTTTGAATCCGAATTCCGAGGAAGTTTTAGAGGAATTAAGAGAGCATGTGAAGTACTTCAGACAAAATGTAAGAAAAACAGATGCAGGTCAATAAATCAAATGCAAGTAACTAGGAGGAAGTTTATTATGAAAACAGGAAAAATGAAGAATATGGTGTTAATTAACAAAAAATCTGCCAGGAAAAATAAAGCCATTAGAATTGCACAGAAGGAAGCTAACAAATATTATGGCAGAACCCGTGGAGAAGCTCCAAAACTTAAGATAAACACCATGGTATCATTAAGCAAAAATGGGTATGTATCACTCCTGAATGATAAGACGGCATATTCCCAAGGATTAGAACAGGAAAATGGGAAGCATGTATCCCTGATTAAAGGAAGTGACTTTATCAGTCTGATAAAAGAGTCTGGCCTCACGGGCTTAAGCGGTAATGGATTTTTAACTGCAGAAAAACTGGAGACCATCCAGAAAAGCAACGTTGCAAAGAAAATACTGATTGTGAATAGTGTGGAATGTGATCCAGTTCTTGTACATGATAAGTGGATACTTGCAAATAAATGGGAGCAAGTGAAACGAGGTATAGAAATTCTCAATCAGAATCTTCATTTTAGCAATATTTTGCTGGCGACCAAGGAAAAGATCCAGAAGGAGGCTTCAGAATTAACATTAAGTAATCAGAATCAAGTTTCTATGTTAAGCATAAAAACAGTACCCAACCGCTATCCTATGGGGCAGGAGATACAATTAATCAAAAATGTCCTGGGAATTGAGCTTTCAGAGCAGGAAATTCCTGCGTCGAAAGGGATTTTGGTACTGAACCTTCAAACCGTATATGCCATAGCACAGATTGTGGATAAAAAAGAAAAGGTGAACAGCCGGTTTCTAACAGTAGCAGATATGAATACCGCCGTTGCAAAGACAGTGGAAGTTTTTGTTGGAGCAGATATTGTAAAGGTGATCAAAGGAATTTTTCCTGGTGTTACAGGACAAGGCATTTTTGCAGGTGGAGGAATCATGTCATGCCACCCTGTCGATGAAAATGAAAAAGTAACTTTGCAAACTAATTTTATTACATATGGTGAAAGAACGGATTATGATGCAGCACAAAAGTGTAAAAACTGTGGAGCCTGTGCAACAAAATGCCCTGTTGGAGTGAAAGTATACAAAATTGTACAGGCATTGGAAAAGGGCCAGGAAGGTGGATTTGAAGAGTTTTATCCCGAAAAATGTATTGGCTGCGGAGCTTGTACTTACGTCTGCCATGCAGGAAGGAATACCCAAAAGGACATTGCCATGGTTAATGGTAAACTGGTATGATATACTAGTGAGTAGTAGAAGATAAAGAAAGTAGATTGAAATACAGACGGAGAGCCCTGATTTTCAGTCAGAATTAAGAGGATGTTTTATGCTCGACCAGATTATTGAAGTTGTTAAAGAGGCCGGTAAATTGATGGATGTATCCCATGTATCTGTTTCCCAGAAGGGGAATGCTTCCAATTATGTTACTTCAGCTGATGTAAACGTACAGAAATTCTTATATAGTAAATTAAAGTCCCTGCTTCCTGATAGTGCGTTTATAGGTGAAGAAAGCATGGAGGCAGAAAAACCCCAAGGCTTTACCTGGGTAGTGGATCCCATTGATGGAACCTCCAATTTTATCAGAAATATTGGCTACAGTTCCATTTCAGTGGGCTTAATAAAAGATGGAGAACCTTATATTGGCGTGATTTATCATCCCTATCGTAATGAAGTTTTTAGTGCTGAAAAGGGAAAGGGTGCTTTCCTAAATGGAGCGCCCATGCATGTATCAGATAGGGATTTTGCCCATTCCCACCTTTGCTCAGCCATGAGCCTGTATGACAAAACTTATGCTCCGCCATGTTTCCGTATTATAGACAGAATTTACGCAGAAGCAGATGATTTAAGAAGACTGGGTTCTGCAGCTACAGAACTTGCTTATCTGGCAGCAGGAAGAGTGGAGCTATATTTTGAAATTCGTGTTTTCCCATGGGATGTATGTGCCGCCATGGCGATTATAAAAGAAGCCGGGGGTTTTGTAGAATGTCTGTATGAAAAGAGACTCCCTCTGGACAGGCCATTTGCCATTATTGCAGCAAACACAAGTGAAAATTTTGGTAAGCTGAAGGCAATTGTACAGGAAGAATTACCCAAAATACCATATTAGTAGTAGAAACAGACAAATGCAAAAGTGTATTATTTGTATATATGATTCAACTAGAATTTATAAAATACAGGAGGATTTATTATGGTAGCAAAAAGACCCCCTATGGGTTGGAACAGCTGGGATTGCTTCGGCGCAGCTGTAACGGAAGAACAGGTTAGAGAGAACGCGGAGTATATGGCAAAAAATATGCTTTCCTTTGGTTGGGAATATGTGGTTGTAGATATTCAATGGTATCAACCTACTGCCTCAACCCATGAATATGAACCATTTTCAGAATTATGTATGGATGAGTACGGGCGACTGACACCAGCAACCAACCGCTTTCCAAGCGCAGTAGATGGAAGAGGATTTACGGCACTGGCAGAGTACGTACATAGTCTTGGTTTGAAGTTTGGTATTCATATTATGAGGGGAATGCCCAGAATGGCTGCTCATAAGAATCTTCCTATTCTGAATAGTCAGTTTACTGCAAAACAGGTTGCAAATCCCAATTCCATTTGTTTCTGGAACCCGGATATGTACGGGTTAAGGTGCGATCTGGAAGGTGCAAAGGACTATTATTACAGCATTTTCAACCTTTATGCATCTTGGGGTGTTGATTTTATAAAAGTGGATGACATTGCAAGGGAATATCCTCACTGCCAGAAGGAAATTGAGATTATTTCTGAAGCCTGTAAAAATGCAGGAAGAGACATGGTGCTAAGCCTTTCTCCCGGACCGGCACCTTTGGAACGGGCAGAGCATTTGAAAAAGTATGCTAATATGTGGCGTATAACAGATGACTTCTGGGATGAATGGAGACTATTACTTGGCATGTTTGAAAGGGCAGAAAAATGGTGTACCCATTCGGGTCCCGGTCACTGGCCGGATGCAGACATGTTACCGGTAGGAGCTCTTAGACAGGACTATAATCAGGGTGATTGGACCAAGTTTACCAAAGAGGAACAGATTACCATGATGTCACTCTGGTGCATGATGCGCGCTCCCTTGATTGCAGGCGCTCATTTGCCAAAGAATGATGAATTTACACTGAAACTGTTAACCAATGCAGATGTGCTGGAAATTGAAGTAAATTCTCATTGTGGCCACCAGCTTTATCGCAATGAAACAGAAATTGCCTGGATAGCTCCATTCAAAAACGGCAAGGGTAGTTATCTTGCATTATTCAATATTTCAGAAGAAGATAAGGAAATTGCTGTCTCTTTGGAAGACTTTGAACTGGATGGTTATGAGAACTGCAAAGAACTCTGGAGCCAGAAAAATGTCCCAGTCTCAGGGGTATTCAAAACTGATGTGAAAAAACATGGTGCAGTCATCTTTAGGTTAAGTTAGGGGAATGAATTGACAAATAAAAGTATTCATTTAGCAAAAACATATATAAGTTAAGTTCTAAGGGCCTCCTATGATAACTAAGTTCATAGGTGGTCCTTTTATATCCCATATTGACCACGACATAATAATTTTTGGAAAGCTCTATCATAATATATATATATATATTGACAATTATAACTGTAACAGATAATGTTACAGTATAGACATGGAGGATAAAATGATGAGAAAAAGAAGAATTATTTTTGTGATGATACTAATGAGTATTCTGATCGCTACAGGATGTGGGAAAACGAATGTGATAGACAATCAATTAAAAGGATTAACAGCACAGGAAGCATATGACAGAATGAATAGTGAAGATCCGGTAGTCATTCTGGATGTCAGAAGAGCTGATGAATATGAAGAAAGTCATATTCCGGGAGCCATTTTGATACCGAACGAAGAGATTGTGGATAGTAAACCTGCTTTATTACCGGTTATGGATGCCGAAATTTTGATTTACTGCAGAAGTGGAAACAGAAGCAGACAGGCTGCAGAAAAGCTGGTAAAAATGGGTTACACCAATGTCAGTGATTTCGGCGGCATGATTGACTGGCCTTATGATACGATTTCAGGAGAATGGGAGGAAAAGGAAGGTACTTATGCTTCTTTTTCAACAGTCGATCTAAATGGTGAGTATGTAGATGAATCATTTTTTCAAGACAAGAAAATAACTATGGTAAATGTGTGGGCAACATTTTGTTCTCCCTGTTTACAAGAAATGCCTGAATTAGGGGAACTTAGCCAGGAGTACGCGGATAAGGATGTGCAATTTGTCGGTGTGGTTTTAGATACTATGGATGCAGATGCCAATGTTGACCAGAGTCAGGTAGAGAATGCAAGGCAACTGGTAGAACAGACAGGAGCTTCATATACTCACCTGTTACCCAGCAGAGATCTTTTACAGGCAGGTCTGGCTGAAATGTATTATGTACCCACAACCTTTTTCGTGGATAGCAATGGTAGTATTGTGGGAGAGACCTATGTAGGATCCAAAAGCAAAGAGGAATGGACTGCTATTATTGATAGTGTGATAAATGCCCTGGAGGAATAAGTGTGAAATCGAAACGTAGATTTTTAGCACAAAAAATAGAGGTACGATAAATCCTACCTTAAAGAATTATATTAAGTGAAATGTCAGCTAACACAATACTGCTTCTTTAAAAGTGTAAGTGCATTTTCATCGGCTCCCTGCTCTTTGAGGAACTGAAGGACATTTTCAACAGTCATTTTAGAAACATTATTCTTAGGCTTTGGATTTACTATTTCGTCATAATCAACAGGTTTGAATTCAGCATCATCTTTGATGATGTGATAAATCGCAATCAGCATCATTCTTGCAATTGCGATAATTGCTTTCTTATGACCACGACGTTTTTTAAGTCGCTGATATTTTATAGCATAGTAAGGATCCTTCTTACTTTTAACTGCAGCTAAGGCACATTGAACCAGTAGTGGTTTTAAATATTGTCCAGCTTTCGAACAACGTGTCGATTTCTTCTTGTTTGCACTTTCATTATTGGCAGGAGTTAAACCAGCCCATGAGGCCAGATGTTTTTCATCATCAAAAACCGACATATCAACACCGATTTCGGAGATAATGAGAACAGCAGATAACTCTGTAAGCCCAGACATTGTAGAAATATGCTTGATAATAGAATCATAAGAACGGGTTCGAATAAAAAGTTCTTTTTCAATTTCAGAAATGGAACGATTTAGGTAATCCATATGTTCTTTTGCATGATTCATTTTGAAACGTTGTTCAGGAAGAAGATGATATCCACGAATAGAATCCAGGATTTCTTCAGGTGATGCTTTTAGTCGACCTTGACAATGGAGCAGATCAAGACATTTGTTTTCTTGAAAGTTGTCTTCTGTTAGAAGATAATTCATGAGTTTGGTAGCTGTTTTACCAAAAGGGTCAGTAAGGACGCAGTCAAGACGAATACGTGAAATGGTCATACTGTTTTGATAGCGGTTCTTTTCGGCACTTTTCATATAGGCAAGTTTGATTCGGTATCGTGATAGTTCACGAAGAGCCCGGATATCTTCTGGGGGAATAAAAGAAGAACGGACAATATCAAAACGAAAAAGATTGGAAATCCATTTAGCATCACGCTTGTCTGTTTTCTTGCCTTTAATTGCTTTCACATATTTTGGATGGGTAAGCACAACGTGCATATCTTTTTCTAAGATATTAAAAATGGGAATCCAGTATTTCCCCGTAGACTCCATACAGACATCGTTACAGTGATTGGATTTGAGCCAGTTATGTAAGTTGACGATGTCGGAGTTCATAGTAGAAAAAGATTTGACAGTATACTTTGCTTCAAAGGTTACAGGATCAGTAACTGCAATAGAAGCAACAACGTTTTTTTTGTGGACGTCAAGTCCGCAACAGATAGGATAAACAAGATCCATTGGCAAACCTTCTTTCTTAGATAAATAAGAGCATAAAAAAGAAACAGTAACATTGACTGCTATCCAAGCGATAACTTATCTGAGTGGCAGAGCCACATAAGTGATAATGATAAGTGTCCGGGCTCAAAGTCCCAATTATTTGTGCTAATAAAGGATAGCGGCACATATAAGAGTTCGGGATAAGTTAACTTTCGCCACTCCCCATGTCGTGCTCTGTAGTATATTACTGTCTCTAAGAAGATTGTAGCAATTTGTAACTAAAAATCAAGATAATGTTCTTGATTTCATTAATTATTTGTGCCGAAAGGCACGACGTAGGAGGGCATGCCGCATCGGCATGTTAACAAGAGTGAAAGATAAATCTTTCACTTTGGTTTTGAATGTATGCGTGCTAAAGCACGCAGATGGGAGTAGCGATGACAGCAGAATTGTCTTTAGCCATCCATGGCCTTGTGTATTTGTGGAAGAAGGATACAGTAGTTACCAGCAGCGAGCTGGCGGAAAGCATATGCACCAATCCCGCAAGGGTCAGAAAGGTAATGGCCAAATTAAAGCATAGTGGGCTGGTAGAATCCACAGAAGGAAAAGGCAGTGGTTATCATACAATCAGTGATGCCTGTAATATTAGGCTATGCCAGGTGCTTTCTGCATTGGGTGAGGATGTCATTTCTGAAGGTTGGAAGTCTGCCCAGCTTAATTCAGATTGTATGATTTCTTCCGGCATGACGGTAGTTATGGACAATCTTTGTGTAGAAATGAACCTGTTGTGCAGAGATTATCTAAAAGATATTACCATAGAAATGGTGGCTGCTTCCGTATTTGAAAAAACATATAATGGTAAAGAGGATAGATTTGGGGTATGAGTATGGGTATCAATAAAGGTATAGATAGGTCCATGAGTAAGTACAGGAAAAAGTCCATGGGTATATTCATGAGATGGATACTGTTATGCCTGGCGATTGTATTTATTCTGCTGGGGATGTATAGGGGTGAAACACAGGATGTACTCCGTAAAGCGGTCAATATCTGTATGGAATGTATTGGGATCGGTTAAGGAGGTTTTTATATGAAACAGGAAAAAAGGCATCTGATACAGCTGGTAGCGGCTGTGGCCACCAATGCCAATATAAAAGGATTTCTTACAGGAACCATCTGGCGCGGGAAATCCAAGTCGGTATGTGTACCGGGTCTGAATTGTTATTCTTGTCCGGGAGCACTGGGCGCTTGTCCCATAGGTTCCTTGCAAAATGCATTAAGTGGAAACAGACAAGGGCTTCCCTATTATACAATAGGCATTCTAGTGCTGTTTGGGGTACTGTTTGGAAGACTGATCTGTGGATTTTTATGTTTATTTGGATTTGTACAGGATCTATTATATAAAATAAAGACACCCAAGATCAAGATTCCCGAAAGAGCAGACAGAATACTGAGATATCTGAAGTATGTGGTACTTCTGGTATTTGTGATTGCATTGCCATTCTTGATTCGGGATGATTTTGGACTGGGTGATCCCTGGTTTTGTAAGTATCTCTGTCCTGCAGGAACCTTAGAGGCAGGCATTCCATTGGTCATTGGAAATCCTGCCCTCAGAAGTATGGTTGGATTTCTGTTTTCATGGAAAATGCTTTTACTGGTTATTTTCATGGTGTCATCCATTTTTATCTATCGACCTTTTTGTAAGTATGTCTGTCCGCTGGGAGCTTTCTATGGGTTATTTAATAGAATCAGTTTTTATCGCCTAAATGTAGATCGGAAAAAATGTATTGATTGTAAAAAATGTGAAGCGGTATGCCCTATGAATGTAAAGGTTTTAAAGGACATTAACAGCTGTGAGTGCATTCGCTGTGGCGCTTGCGGTCAGGCATGCCCGGTTCAGGCAATACAAAAAAGGATAGGAAAGTGAGATTGTTATGTGGAAGTATTTCAAAAGATATTGGTACTTTGCACTGTTGGCACCTGTTTTTATCTCAGGGGAAGTAATTATGGATTTATTACAGCCCAGGCTGATGAGTACAATTGTGGATGAAGGCGTATTAGGATTACATAATGGTGGAGTGGGAAATTTGAATCTGGTCATTTCTACAGGGCTTAAAATGATCGGACTTGTATTGATTGGCTGCCTGTGTGGGGTAACGTCAGGAGTGTTTGCTAATCTGGCCAGTCAGAATTTTTGTAATGATGTTAGAAAAGAAACATTTCGTAAAATAATGTCTTTATCCTTTGAGCAGACAGATCAGTTTTCTACCGGTTCCTTAATCACCAGAGTCACCAATGACATTACCCAGATACAGCATCTGATATCTATGTCACTAAGGGGATTGATCAGAACCATCATGCTTTTTACAGGAGGAATCGGTTGTCTGGTCGCACTTGATCTGCACTTTGGCGCTGTGGTTCTAATTTCTCTACCATTAGTCATTATCTGTGCAGTCTACTTTCTGGCAAAAGCCAATCCAAAGTTTTCAGTTTTACAGGAGCGTCTTGATAAAGTAAACAATGTGATGCAGGAAAACGTTTCAGGTTCACGTGTAGTAAAGGCCTATGTTCGGGAAGAATATGAAGAGAACCGCTTTGGGCGGCCCAATGGTGAATTAGTCAGGACACAGCTGGATATTCTGCTCTTGTTTGCCTGCATGACACCATTAATGAATATTATCTTAAATGTTTCTGTTGTAGCCATTATTAAGCTAGGCGCTATCCAGGTCGAAGCAGGAAGCGTGACTCCCGGTAATGTGATGGCGGCAATCACATATATTTCCCAGATCTTAAATGCAGTCATGAGAATGACGATGGTATTTCAGACGTTTTCCAGGGGTGTGGCTTCCGGTAAGCGTGTGAAAGAGGTCATGGACTGCAACCAGGTAATTGCAGATGGTACCTTTTCAGATGATACCCTGCAAAAGGGCAAAATTGAATTTCAAAATGTATCCTTTGCCTATCCCGGGATACAGCAGGAAATGGTAATTGATAAGATCAATCTTACCATTACACCTGGGGAGACGCTGGCTATTTTGGGCTCCACGGGCTGTGGAAAAACCAGCCTTGTGAATCTGATTCCCCGGTTTTATGATGCTACATGCGGCCGTGTACTGGTGGATGATGTGGATGTGAAGGATTATAGGCTAGATGTATTACGCAGTAAAATAGCCATCGCTTTGCAGAAGAGTGAGATTTTCAGTACATCCATAGAGGATAATATTTTATGGGGAAATCCACAGGCGGATCAGAAGCAGATAAAGGAGGCCGCCCAAACGGCACAAGCCAAGGAGTTTATTGAAAATCAAGCTCAGGGGTTTGATACCCTGGTAACTCAGGGGGGACATAGCCTGTCCGGTGGGCAGAAACAGAGGCTGGCAATCAGCCGTGCAGTGCTGAAAAATGCAGAAGTCCTGATTCTGGATGATACCACCAGTGCTTTGGACTTAAAGACAGAAGCTAAATTGTATGAAGCTCTGAAAAGCAATCATCATAATGTGACAAAAATTATCATTGCACAGCGTATTGCGTCTGTGAAAGATGCTGATCGCATTGTGGTAATAGAAAACGGAAAAATAGCAGCCTGCGGAAATCATGTTGAGCTGCTTCAGACCAGTGATATCTATCAGGATATTTACAATTCCCAGTTAAGAAGCGGAGGTGATATCAATGGCTGAAAAACAAGCTACAAATAACTATCGAATTCCGGGTATGCGTAGTCCCAGAAATCGTCAGGCAGTGGAAAAACCAATTGATGGGAAGAAGACGATTAGTCGTCTGGTGGTCTATTTTACCAGTGAAAAAAAGCTACTGACATTACTTTTACTGTCTGTAGTAGTTGTCGTTCTATGTTCTGTTTATGCACCAAATCTGCAAAGTAAGGCCGTTGACAGAATCACCCAAGGACGTTTTGGACAGTTAAAATATGTGTTAATTGCCATGCTATTGATCTTTGGATTACAAAGTCTTTTTTCCTTTATCCAAAGCAGGTTAAGTGCTATCTTAAGTCAAAATATTGTGAAGAGAATGAGAGAAGATCTGTTTCATAAAATAGTGAACCTGCCGATTCACTATCTGGATAGTCATTCCCATGGAGATATCATGAGCCGTATGACCAATGATGTGGAGAATATCTCCAATACAGTTTCCCAGTCATTGAGTTCATTAGTTTCCGGAATTCTGACCATAACCGGAACCTTACTCATGATGATTTATTTATGCCCGCCTCTTGCTTTACTTTCCAGTACCACTGTAATTCTCACCATTGTAGTCACAAAACTGTTAGCTGCTTCCATGAAGAAATTCTACCGGAAGCGCCAGGTTTTGTTAGGAAACCTAAATGGTACAGTAGAGGAAATGGTAACAGGCTATAAAACAGTAGTGGCTTATAACAGGCAGCAGGCAGTGATTGAAGAATTTAATCAAACCTCCAATGAATTGACGAAAACAGGAATCATAGCTGAAATATTAGGCACCACCATGTTTCCCCTGATGAATGTAATCAATAATATTGGATTTGTGATTATTGCAGCTTTTGGAGGTTATTTTGCCATAAAGGGTGTCATTTCAATTGGTATTATTTCCGCATTTATCGTATATGCAAAACAGTTTGGGCGTCCTATAGATGAACTGGCGCAGATATATGGCCAGATTCAGACAGCAATTGCCGGTGCAGAGCGTGTATTTGCCATTATGGATGTAGAGAGTGAGGATAAATCCGGCACGGAATGTATGGATCATGTGAAAGGGGTCATTACCTTTCAGAACGTGAATTTTTCATATATTCCCGGAAAACAGGTTTTACGTGACTTTAACCTGGAGGTGAGGGCCGGTCATAAGGTTGCCCTGGTAGGTGCCACGGGAAGCGGGAAAACCACAGTGGTGAACCTTTTGATGCGTTTTTATGATGTGGACAGTGGTGAAATACTGATAGATGGGGTAAACATTAAGGATATTGATTGTGATGACCTTAGAAAAAATACAGCTATCGTTTTACAGGATACGGTACTGTTTGCAGATACAGTAAAAAATAATATTCGTTATTCCAACTTAGACGCTTCCGAAGAAGAGATTGTTAAGGCAGCAGCCATGAGCAACAGCCGTGGCATGATCAGGCATTTTTCCAGGGGCTATGA
This sequence comes from Lachnospiraceae bacterium, assembly GCA_035271185.1. GTDB lineage: Bacteria > Bacillota > Clostridia > Lachnospirales > Lachnospiraceae > Acetatifactor. Next base: position 19,351 of record DATERV010000085.1, read on the forward strand.
TACCATGCTTGCGGCATCGGGCAGTAATCTCTCCCAGGGACAAAGACAGCTTCTTTCCATAGCCAGAGCTTTTTTAGCAAGCCCTAAGATATTGATTCTGGATGAAGCTACTTCCAGTGTGGATACCCGTACAGAAAAGCACATTCAGGATGCGATGGTAAAGCTGATGGAGAACAGAACCAGTCTGATTATTGCCCATAGACTTTCCACCATTCAGGATGCAGACTGTATTGTGGTTATGGATGGAGGTCAGATTGTGGAAATAGGAGACCATGAAGAGCTGCTTAGGCAGAAAGGGCACTATTATGATTTGTACATGACCCAGTTTGCTGGGAACGCTACCTAAGTATGGATAATAAACAAGCATGATGGTATAATTGAATTGTTGTGGTAATACTTTATGTAAAAGAGTTAAAATGGTGAAATTTCATGCCACGTGAAAATCATGAAGTAACACAAAAGCAAAAACTGTTAGATGAAAAAGGAGCAATAGCCGAATGCGGTTGGTCGCGTAAACAGCTGCAGGTATACAGTCGCGAGGATGTAAAGGCACCTAAATTTCGCATAAAGGAATGGGATTATTATCTGGTTCTAGGCCAGGGCTTTGGTGTTGCCATGACTATTTCTGATGGTGGTTATATAGGTCTGCAGTCCGTTACACTCTTCAATTTTGATGAGAATTGGGAACATACAGAGACAATACTGGGAGCCATTCCTTTGGGGAAGCATCATCTGCCCACCAGTTCCAGTAAAGGGGATACCAGGTATGAAGATAAGCGGTTAAAGCTTTCCTTTTACATAAGAAAGAGGAAAAAGGTCATTACAAGAATATTGGACTGTTCCTTTGAGAATTTCTATCAAGAGAAGCCATTATCCTTCCATATAGAGCTACTACAGCTTCCCAGGGAGAGTATGGTGATAGCAACACCCTGGAGTGAGAAAAAAACTGCTTTTTATTATAACCAGAAAATAAACTGCATGAGAGCAGACGGATATGCAGTACTTGACGGAAAACGTTATACATTTCATCCCCAGACAGATTTTGGCACACTTGACTGGGGTCGTGGTGTATGGACCTATGACAATACCTGGTATTGGGGAAATGGCAACTGTACTGTAAACGGTCATTGCATTGGATTTAACCTTGGGTACGGATTTGGAGATACCAGTGCAGCTACGGAAAATGTGATTATTTACGATGGAAAGGTACATAAACTGGAGGATGTTATCTTTCAGATTCCTAAAGACCAGGATGGACAGAATGATTATATGAAGCCCTGGAAAATCACATCAAGCGACGGTAGATTTGAAATGGATTTTGTTCCTGTTTTTGACAGAGCTGCTAAAATCAATCTCTGTGTTATACTAACGGATCAGCATCAGGTATTTGGAAAAATGTCCGGGAAAATGATCCTGGACAATGGAACGGTAGTTTACATAAAAGACTGCTTTTGTTTTGCAGAGAAGGTACACAATAGATACTAGAATACAAAATAATAAGATTAAGGAATTTACTATGTTATTTAATTCAGTCATTTTCATTATGGTATTTCTCCCACTTTGTCTTTTGGGATGGTATTGGTTGAAAAAATTGAATAATCCGATATATGCAAAAACCTTCTTAATACTCATGTCTCTTTGGTTTTATGGGTATTATAACCCCTGGTATTTGATTATTCTTGTAGCCAGCCTGATTATCAATTATGTATGTAGTATTGGCTTAGTGTATATGCATGCTGTTGCACAGCGGCGTACTATACTCACGTTGGGATTATTGGCCAATCTAGGGATTTTGTTCTATTTTAAATATTTTAACTTTTTTATTGATAATTGCAGATTCCTGTTCCATGGGGATTGGCAGTTGGAAAAAGTGGCACTTCCCCTGGGAATCAGTTTTTTTACCTTTCAACAAATTTCTTACTTGGTTGACCGATATAAAAATGAAGCTCCTCACTATGGGATAGTAGATTATGCCTGCTTTGTTACATTTTTTCCTCAGCTAATTTCAGGTCCTATTGTTTTACATAGTGAATTTATTCCCCAATTACAGGAGAGGAAGACTTGTAAGATGATCCATGCAGATGATTTTTATGATGGCTTTTCATTGTTTACACTGGGGCTTGCCAAAAAGGTGCTCTTAGCTGATGTGCTGGCTCCGGTGGTAAACAATATATTCAATGAATATGCTATTATTCCTTATTATTTGGACATCCTTTCTGCCTGGGTAACCATGCTCTGCTATATGTTCCAGCTCTATTTTGATTTTAGTGGCTATACTGACATGGCTCGCGGAATTGCAAAGATGTTTGGGATATATTTGCCTGAGAATTTTAATTCTCCCTATAAAGCTGTTTCTATAAAAAACTTCTGGCGAAGATGGCACATCACATTAACTAGATTTCTCACTAACTATGTATATTATCCTTTAGGAGGAAGCCGAAAGGGTAAAATCAGACAGTGCTTGAATATCATGGCGGTCTTTCTGGTGAGTGGTATCTGGCATGGTGCAAACTGGACCTTTATCATCTGGGGTCTGGTAAATGGGTTTATCATTGTGTTTGAAACCCGGTTTCCCAAGTTTCAATTCAAAATGGATTGGATGAATTGCCTAAAAACTAATTTACTGTTTTTGCTGAGTCTGGTGCTGTTTAGAAGTGATTCCCTTGATATGGCATTTACCTACTATCGTAAAATGTTTGCAGGAGGATATACAGGATATCTGTTTACCATGGGTAAGAATTTTGCAATTCCCGAGGTCTATGCAGTCATCAAACTCATCAAACTAAAATTTCCGGAGTACCTTCCTTACTTTGGCGTCATTTGTATTACCACATTTCTGGTAGTGGGAATTTTGCTTGTGAAGGGGAAAAAGGCAGAAGAGTGGATTGAGAAGAAAGGACAGAGCCGTATGGGGTTGTTCTTTTTGGGTACCTTGTTTACCTGGTCCTTAATTTCCCTATCCCAGGTAAGTACCTTCCTATATTTCAACTTTTAGAGGATTGTTATGCAGAATAAGAAAAAAGCTATAAAATACCTTTTGGGAATTATATTCATAGAAATGGCAGTAGTGGCTGCAATTACTATTTTGCTTGACCCATTTTATCAATATCATAAGCCCAGCCTGGGACTTCAGGCTGTGTTAAATGACAGAGATAATCAGATGATGGGTACCATTAGAAATTTCTCTTATGACAGTGTGATACTGGGTTCTTCTGTTGCCGAAAACTTTGACAGCAGTGTACTGGACCAGAAGTATGATGCTCACTTTCTAAAGATTATAAGGGCATCAGGTTCCACTGCTGACCTGCTATATTATCTGGAGGAAGCTCATTTAAGACAGGATATCAACAGAATTTTCTGGAACATGGATCTATTTGCACTGGAGTCGTCTACCGAAGTGACACTGTATTCTGAGGATACTCCAAGGTATCTGCATACAACTACCATTCTGGATGACTTTACTTATCTTTTCAATAAGCAGGTTCTTTTTGAAAAGATTCCACTTATGATTGCGTATTCGTTCACTGAAAAGAATACAGATGGACATGCTTATGACTGGTCAGAGGACAAGGAATTCAGCGCCGCTAAAGCCATGCAGGCCTATACCAGACCCGATGCGCCTCTAGAACCGCAGTCCTATGAAGAAAACAAGTCCAATATTGCAATAAATATAGAGATGGTAATAAATGAAATAAATTCTCACCCTGACACGGAATATACAGTTTTCTTTCCACCTTACTCTCTGATGTGGTGGGACAATCAATATATGCAGGGAACTGCTGAAGAGCAGTTTTATGTATTAGGTGAAATTCTGCCTGCGCTGCTTTCTTGTGAAAATGTATCAGTGTATTACTTCCAATCGGACAGAGAAATTGTATGTAACTTAGACAATTACATGGATGTGGTACATTATACCCCACAGATGAATCAATACATGCTGGATAGTATATTTGCCAATGAGTATCAGGTGACAGTTGAAAATATGGATGAAACCATTAAGAACATGCGTGAAACCTATGACTATATTATTCGGGAAGGGATTTATCTGTATTATGAGAGATAATTGTGTGATGAAAGCTATAATACTTGACATGTACGATTTACTGCTTAATGAAAAGTGTTTATAAGCTATGAACGGTAATTAAGTGTATAAGGGAGAAGCTAATGAAAAAAGCTGAGTTAGGGTGGAGTCTCAAGTATTTATTGGGTACAATGCTACAAATGCTTTTAGCAGTCATACTGAAAACTATTTTTATGAGTCTTCATATCGAGAATGGGATAACAGCAATCCTTTTACTTGCCATAGGCGGAACATCTTCAGCAGTGTGGGGTTGCATGATTGCAGTAAAATCCCACAAGGTAGAAAGTGTAAAACAGATATTTTTTGATTTCTTTCACTTGAAAGTAAATTGGAAGTATTATTTAATTTCAATTTTATTTTTGATTATTACATTTGGAAAGCAGATGATTGGACTAGAACTGAATACAGGAATTGTCTGGTATTCCTTTCTTATTTTATTTATCAAGTCTTTATTATTTGGAGGAATTGAAGAAATAGGTTGGCGATACACATTTCAGCCGAGTATAGAAACCAGAATTCCATATGAGATCAGTTCAGTATGCACTTTTATTTGTTGGGGATTATGGCACTACATGTTTTTTTACATAACAGATTCTCTATCTATGATATCACATGCAAGTTTTCTTCTTGGACTGATAGTCATCTGCTTCGTTACGGGAGCAATTTATAACTTAACAAAAAGCTTGTGGTTGTGCGTCCTTTATCATGTATTAGCAAATACCTTTTCACAAGCTTTCATAGCAGGCTCAATGCAACAGACTATTATTACATCAATAATTTGTATCGGTTTATCTGTTATATTAGTCAGGTTAAAGATGCCCATAGTTAAAGAGGAATCAGTATGTCAGTAAAAGATTTTACCATGAAAGAAAATGGTTTTGTGGGACATCTGGCAGAGCCAGATCATAATCTATCCGATAAGGCAGTCATTGTTATTATGGGTGGAGAAAAAAGTATTCTACCCGGTATTAAGATTGCACAACGTTTTACAGATTTTGGAATAACAGGACTGGCGGTATCCTTATTTGGTGCAGAGGGGCTTCCTGATGGAATTGACAGAATTCCACTGGAAATGTTTCAACCTGCTATTGATTATTTACACAATGAAAAAAAGATTAGAAGTATAAGTATTTATGGTATGTCCATGGGATCTATTTTTGCGGCATTAATTGCAAAGTACTTAGGTGGTATTGATAACATTATCTTATGTTCGCCTTCTCATGTTCCATTTGAAGGGACTGAAGCTGACAAACAGCATATGACAGGACATTCTATTGCCACATATGAGGGAAAAGAGATACCTTATGTGAAGCCGGACTTTTCTGCGGGCGGAATAAATAAGTATGTTTTTGATGCCCAGGCAAATCGTAATGTTATGAAAATGTGGGTGGCATATCGAGACGCTTATCAGAATAAGGAATTGGAAGAAAGAGCAACTCTTCATTTGGAAGAAACAGGAGCCAGAATACTGTTAGTGGCAGGGACAGCTGATGAAGCATGGCCCTCAGACTATTCCGTGACCTACATAAGAAAGCAACTGGATGCTTGTGGATATAGCAAGGACTATAAAATGTTGATTTATCAAAATGCCAGTCATCTGATTGGTGTGATGCCCAATAAACAGCAGAATAAATGGTTATACCGTGCGCTTCCCTTGATTGGCCTCATTTATAAAAGCTTTGGAGCACATAAAAAAGAATGCACGAAGGCACTAATAGACTCAGAAGGTGAAATCATACAATGGATTAATGGTTAATCTGATATTCTGATTGGAGGGAGTATATATAATGGAATTACTGATTAAGGAATATGGCGAATATAAAGAAGATGAAATAATGAAACTATATAACAGCGTAGGATGGATAAATTATACTACCAATCCTGCCATGTTAAAGAATGCATTTCAGAATTCATTGAAAGTATATGGTGCATATGAAGATAATAAATTACTTGGAATTGTTAGAGTTGTGGGAGATGGGTATTCTATCATATACATACAAGACATCTTAATTTTACCGGAATATCAGCACCAGGGAATTGGCACAAAGTTACTTATTATAATTCTAGATACATATAAGAATGTATATCAAAAGTCATTACTGACTGATCATACTGAAAAAAATTTAGCGTTCTATAAATCATTAGGTTTTGATATGGATACTGATATGGGATGTAGAGCCTTTTTAAAAAACTATTAAGCTGAAATATTAAGACTATCTACTAAGGATTGGTACATATAATGAAAAATCAATTACAAGTAGCACTTGAAAACTTATATAATACAAACATAAAAAATATCACTATTACCTCATGTGGCAGTGGCGATGTGAATTCCTCATTTATAGCTACTTATGGCAACATAAAGTATTTTGTGAAGGTACAGGATCAGCCCAATCTTCCTCATTTGTATGAGAATCAGATAGAACGGGAGGTTGAGGGTATCACTATTTGTGAAGCACATGGCATTCCCTGTCCCCAAATTGAGGAGTATAATACCAATGAAAAATTTATCATTACAGAATATGTTAACTCCGTATTGCTGGGCAGTGTGTGGGAAAAATTATCAGACCAGCAGCGTTTAAAGATAAAACAACAGGCCATGGAATTAGTTGCAAAAATGAATACAATTGAAGCACCATACTTTGGTAATATTTGCAACCATGGTGAAATCAAGCGTTTTTCAAACTGGACGGATTCCTACAGAAATATTGTGGATATTGCATTACGGGATTGTCTTGACTATAAAAGTTTGAACAAAAGTGAATGTGCAATAATCAGAGAACGTGTGGAAGATCACTGTACCAGATTGGATAAGACAAAATGGTCCCAGCCTGTATTTTCCCATATGGATTTTCACTGGAATAATATTTTCATCGATATAGATGAAATGAAAATTACAAAAATATTTGATTTCGGAAGTTCGTTATATACTCCTAAATACATGGCATATTATCGTCTGGATGGGGGATTCCTTTATGGAACGGAGCATTTCTATGACAAAAACACCATTTGCCCATTGGAATATGGTGTAGTAGAAAGGGAATGCGCCATGCTGCTCAATACACTGGATTACTTCACCTTCCTTTCCTATAAAAACAGGGATTATCAACGAGAAAAGAATATTTTACTATATTCAGAGTGAAAGAATGCATAAAGGGTGATGAGTTTGTTTCTGTTGTTTATAGTTTGACAAAAAAACAGCCAGAACGTATTTTGATAAGCCGGACCAGGAAATTGTGTATTCGTTTGCTGATTAGTACTTTTGTTAGAGTAAATGTATGGAAAGAAGCAGTTGATGATGATAAAGGAGGAAGATCATGCTTACAGATGACATTAAATTTTTGACAGATCGTGCTTTATGGGAAACCGAAAACTTGATGAAATGTATTCCGAATGAGCTGTGGAATAAGCGGTATGATGATATTCCTATGTGGAAATATCTATATCATATGCTCTATTCCATGGACAGGTGGTATATCAATCCGAATGATGTTACTTACAAGAGTCCTTCCTTTCATACCAAGGACCTTGCAAATTTAAATGTAATTTCTAATGAGTTTGAGACTATTGAAAGAAGTCAGCTTGAGAAATACTTTGATCAAATCAAGATGAAAATACAGTCTTATGTGGATACATTGGAGGATGAGTCCCTTTCTGAATGTCCTATAAACTGTGAGATGAGTAGATTTCGTTTATTACTGGGACAATTGCGGCATTGGCATCGGCATATGGGGGTTATTTATGGATTTATCATTGAGGATACGGGAAAGTGGCCCTTTGTACTCAATATGTTAGGGGAGTATCCCAAGGAACCTATGCCAAATTATTATCCATAAATATGTTGTATGCTTTCATTGTTGAACTGAGCATTTTGAAAAAGAGTAAAGGGGTAACTCTATGAAACCTTCACAACTACTTGAAATCCTATCTGTAGCAGAGAAACTAAAGTGTAACACCAGGCACTGCTTTACATCCTCAGGACGACCTGAAAGTGTGGCAGAACATGGCTGGCGAACTTCTTTGATGGCCATGCTTTTGCGTAACGAGTTCCCTGATGCTGATATGGACAAGGTGATTCATATGTGTCTGATTCATGACCTGGGAGAAGCTTTTACCGGGGATATTCCTGCATTTGACAAAAACACCCAGGATGAGCAAAAGGAAGAAAATGTACTGATGCAATGGGTACAAACATTCCCATTACCGGAGAGAAACGAGTGGCTGGCATTATATACTGAAATGCTTACCATGGAAACTCAAGAAGCTAAAATATATAAAGCATTAGACAAGATGGAAGCTGTAATTCAGCATGATGAATCGGATATTACAACTTGGTTACCCTTAGAGTATGATTTGCAGTTACAATATGGTAAGGAGAATGTGCAATTTTCTTCCTATATGCAGGCATTGAAAGCGGAAGTGGATGCTATCACTCTCAAGAAAATTGAGAATGCATCAAATGGGAAGGAATAAGGTAACTAAATAATAAAGTAAAACGTCGGCTGTTATCAGTGAACATCCGACGTTTTTTTGATTATTTCTCATTTGGAATACTACTCTTTGTTACTGCTCCATATAAAAACCAAGTAAGTAACAGTATCACTACGGCAACAAGGGCAGTAGCAGGTAACTGAAATGCCTGAGGCAGGTTGAATACTAGAATTCCACTGAGAATAGCCAGTAAGAGTCCGCCAAATAAACCAAAGAAGGCAGCAGCACTTTGCTTAACTGCAATGGTTTCATTTTCCCAGGAGTAATTTGGAAAATGAATGTTTGCAAACATACCCCATACAGCAGTAAAAAAGGAAAAGACAAGAGGTACTATAAATAACATTAAAACCTGTAAGGCACTGTTTCCATAACGGATGGAAAGAGCCAGGGAACAGATGAGAGACACCGGTAAAAGTAAAGTCAGGTTCATCAGTATTTTCCCTTTATATAAAGTTGCGGGTTCAATAGGTAATGATTTCAGCATTTCAATACTTTTTCCCTCCAGTGACAGAGAGCAGCAGGATGAGCAACTCATGCCCAAGAGACCTGCAATCAAAAAAGGAGCCAACGAACTTATGATTTCGGATAAGGAGAATGTAATGGACATATCACTACTCTGCAGAGCTTCCATAATTTTGTCCTGAGGAAGAAATACCAATGCAATGCATAGCAATACAACCATAATAATACCGCAACCCATGTTCATCAGGTAAATATTTGAACTTAAGAAACGTTTCCATTCTTTATGAAACACAGCCATAAGTGGTGTATTCTGGGTATAGATACCGGCTTTTTCCAGTTCTTTTGCATGATGTCTTTTATTATGGGCAGTAAGGGAACACTGCAGGCGCGTGTAAAAACAACCGGTCAGCCTTACAAAGAACAGATACCAGACATAAGATCCAGCAAGAAACAGTATAAAATAAAGTATGGCATGGAGACTGTCACTTATGAGGGTTTGCTGGAAGATCCAGCTTACCGGATAAAGGCTGAATAACACTTTTTCTGCTGTTCCCTCCATCTGCATAAGTTGGGCGGCATTCAAATTGGTAAATTGCATTTCTGTAGAGGCATTACCTAAAAAACTAGAGCCCACAAATATACCAACAAATAAAAGAATGGAGAGAAGAGCACTCACTGCCTGAGGATGACGCATACGGGAAGCAATAGCCATAATCAATACACCCAGTAAAGCAGCTATGGTTGTGGGAATTAGTGGAGCAGCTGGAATACTAAGAATCCACAAAATATAAAACAAGGGTCCCATTTTACAAAATATCCCATATACAATACCCATGGGCAACATAATTAAGATACTAAATAATAAATTTGGAAAATAAAGCTGCATAAAGCGTGAGGCCACCAGATCCTTTGTTCTTACGGGCAGGGATGCCAGTGTATCATAATTATGATATCCAAATAAAATACCATTTGTTTTTAGCATGGTAAATATTAATGTAATCATGCATGTGATGGTTAATGCTACAGGTCCTATCAGCTTATCCAGTTTCATATACACAAGACCATAAGCACTGCCGCCGGCATATCCCATAATTATCAAACTCAAAAACAGGATGACAATCAAAAGCAGCAAAGTATTTCTTCGCTGACTTTTGTTTTTTCTGTTTTTCAGCTCTGCCAGCTTGAATTGTTCCTGCATTCCGATTTTTACTAATAAATACAGGTTACTCATTATTTTACACCCTCCATAAATACATCTTCCAGAGACTTGTCTGCAGTTATACTTTCCATGGTCCCACTGCAGATTAATTTGCCTTCACGGATGATTGCTACCTTATTACAAAACTTTTGTGCCACTTCCAATACATGGGTGGAAAAGAAAATAGCACTGCCTTTATCACATAATTCTTTCATAAACTGTCTCAAGAGAATGGAAGCTTTGGGATCAAGACCAACAAAGGGCTCATCCAAAACCAGAAGCTTAGGTTCATGAAGCAGGGCTGAAATCATTGCCAGCTTTTGTTTCATACCATGTGAATAAGAAGATATGACATCCGGTAAAGAATCTGTGATTTCAAATGCATCTGCATATTTATTAATACGCTCTTTTCGAAGAGAGGATGAAACACCAAAAATGTCTGCAATAAAATTAAGGTATGAGATTCCGGTCAGGTGTTCATACAAATCCGGGTTATCAGGTATGTACGCAGTTACCTGCTTACATGCAACAGGCTCTTTCCTGACACTATGACCATCTATTAAAATTTCTCCGATGTCAAAATCATGTACACCTACAATTGCCTTTATGGTGGTACTTTTCCCCGCACCGTTATGCCCAATAAATCCGTATATATCCCCGGATTTTACTTCCAGAGATATATTATCTACCGCTTTCTTTCCGTTCTTATATGTCTTACTTAAGTTTGTAATGGTTAACATTTTATTATTCTCCTTAATTGGGTAATCATTTCCTTCATTTCTTTCTCATTTACAAGTGGTGCAAATATACTTTCCGGTCCTAAGCTGGAGATTATACTGTCATAAACCAGTTGCCTGGACCTGGGGGGCTGTATTCCTAAGTCATAATTTTCAAACCATGAGTCCAGCTGATCAAAAAAGCTGTCACCATGTAACGTCATATTTTCAAATAGACGAATACATGCTTTAGAATATTTATTTAGCATTTGTAGTGCGGCTTCCTTATTCTGTAGCATCATATAGGCAGAAGCAGATTGATAAAAACAACAGGCAGCAGTATTTGGACTCAAGTTTTCTACTTGAAATACCTCTAACAATTTCATGCAACGATTTGTGATTTCGTCCAGTCTCTCTGGTTGATCTTGATACAAAGTCATAAAGCGCGGAAAAGAGCTTAGCAGACTCATTAAGTTATTGTACATATGTACCTGACACAGCTGCTTTGCCTTTTCATTATTTCCCTGAAGCTGATAAGCATTGATCAGTACTTCGCTATTGCCCAGAGGCGGCTTAATATCTTTTCCTAATAGGTCAAATATGATTCCCAGCTCCTGCTTCATCAGTTCTGGATTTGTGCCTGCATAGAGTTGTGACAAGATCAAGTGTGCAAGCGCTTCAATGCTGATGGTTTCACTAATCAGAGCGGCTTCATTACATTCAGTTTTTATACGGTTACACAAATCACAGATTTCCCGAATTATTTTTGCAGAAGCTTCCCCACTTCCTGCCATAGGATAGTGGTTTATATACAGCACACACATTTGCAGTAAAAAGGGAAAACAGGAGTAATACTTCTTTATGAGAGATTCACATTCCTCATATACTTCGTCAAAAGGTTTTTCTGCAAAGTCATCCGCCAGTTGTTTATATAGCTTAGTTATGTCCTGATGGGATAGCTGTGGTGTATAGTTTAGCAGTTCATCTATGGAAACATTAAAGAAGGAAGCTAGTTTAGGAAGCATCAAGATATCAGGATAACTTAAGCCGGTTTCCCACTTTGAAACAGACGCTTTTGTTACCCCAAGACTGATGGCCAGTTCATCCTGGGTAAGGCCCATCTCATGTCGACGTTTCACAATTGTTTTTGCAATACCGATTTCTTTCATACGCAAACCTCCTATGACTTCATTATAACCAAAACAAGAATCAACACAATGGGTTATAAAGATATTTTGGTAAATTAAATCAACTGATAGGAAACCTGCTATTTAATGATACTTCCATTCAAGTATCACAAAACTCAGAATTTTCAATAGTAACTAATCAGCATCTCGAATAATAGCCTACTTGTTATTGTTATATCACTTTGATACAATTAGGTTAAAATACAGATGAGTGGTGTGTCATTGATAAACAACAGGCACAGTAATTTAATTTGTTGAGGTGAATTGTCTTGAAGAAAGTATTACATAACAATCTGAAATCATACATGGTAATTTTTTTGATTGGAATAATAGCAGGTGTCATTTGTCGTATGGCAGATTACTGTCCGTCTGACACCCTTTGGAGTTTTTCTTCTATACAGACATTATTTGGATTCTGGATTATCAGCAACACATTAATTGTATTGCTCAGCTCGTCTAATGTTTGCGCAGGAGTAAGTTCGTTTTTGTATATGTTTGGCATGACCATCAGCTTTTATTTACTGAAATATTTACTAGGATTCTTTATCCCAATATTTTCTGGAGAATTTATGATGTCCCTTTTTATAATATATTCCATACTTGCAGTCGGATGTGGTGCTGGGGCCTTTATTCTTTATTATTGGGAAAAGAATATTTCTGTAAATTCTATCCTTTATGCATTGCCGACAGGTGTATTATTAGCTGAAGCGATTGCAGTGTCGAATTATTTAATTAAAAATTCAACATTTCTTTTTCAGCTTATAATGAATGGTGTAGCTGTATGGATATTTGGAGTTTGGTTTTTCAAAATGGCTAAAAATAGAATAGTGTATATTGTGTCAATAGGTGTCGTTACGTCAGTTGTATATGTTGTGATTTATAGACCCTTTTTATAAGATGCAAAAGAGGCGTGATTTATCCGCATTTCATTACAACCAACTACTACAATTCCATTATGTTTTAATTATATTAATGCTAAGTATAATGTGATTTTACAAGTATTATAAAATCATATTTGGGGATTGTAAATTGACGTTATCCATTTACATTTTATACTAGCAATTTCAACAGAAATATTGTATAATATCTCTCAGACGTGCAGCTATAGTTCATCGGTAGAATGCTAGCTTCCCAAGCTGGAGAGACGGGTCCGATTCCCGCTAGCTGCTTAAAAAAAGCCCTGATATCAGGGCTTTTTTAGTGTGTTGCATAAAGTGTTTCAGAACTCGCTCGCATTTATTCCGTATGAATTAGTAGTTGGATCAAGAAATAGGGAAAATTCGGGTGGATATAAAGTAAAAACAATGAATACTATTGTAATTAATATTAGTATAATTTTACAGATGTAATCAGCATTCATCGTCTGGTCCATCAGAATGTGGTAGCTTACTACATAGGAAACTATGATAGAAAGGATAAACAATAAAATATCCAGAACTAGATAATTAGTTTCTAAAATTGATGTATATATAGTGGAAACAATAGGAATGAGTATCAAACCACATATGACACCTATACATTTGGCTGTTATGAAATTAGGATAGTTTTTTCCGATGTATACATATTCCAATATGGTATAAAGCATATAGGGAAAGAACAGCATTTTTAAATGTTCCCAGATTGACTCATTCATTGGACTAAACAAAGCCACAACACGATTGCCACCAGACCAATTGTATATGAAATGTAGTAGTGAACCAAGTATAATTGTTAAAACTACTCCTATGATTTCTGCATATTTTAATCTATTCATGATGGCGTCTCCTTAAGCTAAAATTACTGGCTTTTTTAATGTCTATGGTGGGGTTGCATGTGTTAAAACTACAGACCGTAATGTACCCAGAAATTGTTGCATTTTGGTATCTATGTATTATTGAACAGAAAGAAAGGTGCGGTAAAATAATATGATGCCACAATCACAGGATAGTATGCAACAGCTGCCTCTTGACAAAACAGAAGAACAGTATTACTATTAGCAATACATTATATTACTAATAGTAATATCAGAGGAGATACAAATGGAAAACATAATTTTAAGTATATTACTGATCAAAAGCGCGACCATTTATGAAATCATGATGTATATCGAAAAGGTCTTTAATACGGTTTGCAGCAGCAGCCTTGGTAGTATTCAGGCAGCATTGAAAAAACTTGTACAAAATGAAAAGGTAATAGTCAATGAGTATGAGGAAAAAGGGATTGTGAAGAAAGAGTACCGGATTACGCCTCGTGGTGTGGATCAGTTTTTGACGTGGATGCAGACTCCAATTAACTGGTATAAGGCCAAGAACATGGAAGAGGGGAAATTTTTTAACCTTGGAATGCTCCCCAAGGAGAAGCGAATCAAGATGCTGAAACAGCTAATAGATGATTTGCATAAGGAACAGCAGTCACTTAAATTAATCGAGTACCACATAGAGATGACGAAGGACACCACGGTGCAAACCAACGTGGCTAGAATGCAAGAAGACCAGGAGCTGGTCAAAAACATAATGTCGGTTTCGGGTGAGGAGACCTTAGCGAGAACCGTGGAAAATATTGCAAAATATCAAAGCTATATGCTGGAATACGGACTAAAAACAATAGAAAATGATATTGCTTTTTTTACATCTGTTTATGAAAGAGAGGTAGCTGGTGAAAAGGGGAAATAAAGTAGAAAAGTTTGTAAAGATATTTGAAGCATATGAAAAGAAATCAAAGTCAAATGGTATGTCTGTACGTATTGAAAACGGAAAAGGAGATTTTTGCTGGGAACGCAGCTGTGGTGATTTGGAGGGGGATCAAAACTATTTGATAGCCAGTGTGACTAAATTATTTGCCACCACAGTAATACTCAATTTGATAAAGGAAGGCAAGTTGTCTATTGAGGACAAAATAAGCAAATATTTACCAAAAGATTACATGGACAAATTACATGTCTATAAGGGAATAGACTATTCGAATCAATTGACAATCAAGCATCTTATGACGCAGACCAGCGGATTACCAGATTATTACTCGGAATCCGTAAAGGGTGAAATGTCCGGAGAAGAGTTATTGAAACATGACCGGATCTTAACCCTGGTGGAAAGAGTAAGACAGATAAAAGTGTTACCTGCTAAGTTTGCACCGGGTAGTAAGAAGCGCAGCTATTATTCAGATGCTAACTGGGATTTATTGCAGCCAATTATAGAGAATGTTTCACAAATGAGCATCACTGAATGCTATCACAAATACATCATTTTACCGCTTAGCTTAACAGATACATATTTATTTACAGAAGGAATGGAGTTTTCTTTTCCAGGAGTTTGGATTGAGGATGGAATCTATAAAATGCCAAAGCTTTTACTGGGTTGGCCGTTATCCGGTTCCATTGTTTCTTCTAATCGTGATATGATAGCTTTTCTGAAAGCATTTTATGGAGGCAGACTATTTCCAATTGATTTCTTTCAAAAGAATAATACCTATTTTTATACGCAGTATATTCCAATGGAATATGGTCTGGGAAATATGAGATTTCGATATCCTGGTGTTCCCCACTTATTTGGTCATTCCGGTGCCACAGGGGTAGTGTGTTACTATGCACCCAAGTATGATATGTACATTTCGGCTTGTATCAATGAGTTAAATGAAACAAAAGCAACGCAGATGCTGGGAATATTTGCTCATAACTTTAGATAGATATCTGTATGTAAGGTAAACTATGATCGGTAAGTGGTATAGGAATGTACCGGAAAGGATACTATGTTTGCAATTATTGGAGCAATTTTAATACTAGCAGTAGTAGTTATGACGATAATGGTGGCATGTGGATTGCCATTAGGAGAGTTTACTATGGGTGGACAGTCCAAGGTTTTACCAAAGAAACTTCGGCTTATGGCAATTTTATTTATTTTGATTCAGGTTTTTGCTATGTTCATCATCTTGCAGGCGGGTGAATTTTTGCCATTATTGTTTTCAGCTGAAGCTACCAAATACATATGTATTGGTTTTGCTGCCTATTTGTCACTAAACACTGTTATGAATTTCTTGTCTAAAAGTAAAAAGGAAAAGTATGTTATTACACCGCTTTCTCTATGCGCAGCAATCTGCTTTTGGGTTACAGCCTTCCAAATATAGAGAACATAAGATCCCCAAGCAATATTGCTCGAGGATCTTATATTTTTTCAACAAGATATCATTTAGCAAACCCTGATCAGGATCGATCCGGGTCAATAATTACATAGGATTTTATCAAATCAACCGGTTTTTCATCCATAACCTTAAAAGCCTCATCGAGCTTATCAAATCCTTCGTATCTGTAGTTTAAAAGTTTTCCTGGCTGAACTCTGCCGGCCGCGATTACATTCAGCATACGACGTATGCGTTCTGCTCCGCCGGGGCAGAAGCTACTGCGGATTGTCACATCGGACATCCCAAGTCCCCATTCATATGTCGGTACTTCAAACTTATCGCTTACATCAAAAAAATTAATATTCGCAATGTGTCCATTCGGTTTGACAAGTTGAAGAGCCTGATTCATGACAGAAGCATTACCGCCGGCAAGAATTGCACAATCAACCTGTCCACCGGCTAAAGCGGTGATCTGCTCAACAATATCTCCTTCTTTATAGCTGATGATGTCTGTCGCACCGTATTCTTTCGCATATGCCACACAGTTTGGTCTGGTACCAATGGCAAAAATCCTGCCGGCTCCGCGAAGTGCTGCTCCAGCTATAGCCATAAGTCCAACCGGGCCAATACCAAATACAACAACTGTATCTCCGAACTGTACCTCAGCTTGTTCAACGCCATAGAATCCGGTTGACATCATATCAACAGTCATCAGAGCATCCTCTATGGATACGTTTTCCGGCATATGAACCAGGTTGGCATCTGCATTATTCACCAGGAAACGCTCTGCAAAAACGCCATCTCTTATGGTTGCAAATTTAAAACTGCCCATCAAGCCACTGTCATGACTATTATTTGTATTTCTATGCTGCAGGGAAGGGTTTTCCCAGTTTGGAGTTACACATGGAACAACAACTACATCTCCCGGCTTAAATTGAGTAACAAGCGATCCAACTTCTACAACTTCACCGAGTGCTTCATGCCCCAGAATCCTGTTTTCGATTTCGCCAGCGCCTCCGTGCAAAAGATGTGTATCTGATGAACACACAGCAATTGCAGTGGGACGCAAAATTGCATCCAACGGTCCTGCGACCGGCATTTCCTTATTCAGCCAACCTGGCTGCCCTGTTTTAATTGCTCCATAACCTTTCATTTCATTACCTCTTCTTTCTCACTTAAGTATCGTGATGATTATTGTATAAGATATAATATCACCCTAGCACATTCTAAGTTTTACTAATGAATAATGTCAACCGTTATTTACAAACCAATTTAAGTAGAGTCATATTTTTATTATTTCAATCACTAGATAATTACTTTATTCCAATCTGCATTTGTGATTTATGCATGAAATAGTATGCGCTCTCTTTAATAAAGTAAACATAAAATGAAGACCAAATTTATGGTTTGATTGCATTGAAATGTATTTTTTATTGACAATCATACATAAACGGATTAACATAGAACAATCGATATATAACGATCGATATACAACATGCGGTACATAATAAACGGTATATAAAACGATATATAACAAGCATTATAACCACAAATAATAAACATGAAAAGGAATAGGAATGCCACCAAAAGCAAAGTTTACCAGGGATGATATCATATTGGCTGCCATGCAAATCGTTCAGGAGCAAGGACCGGAAGCAGTAACCTCCAGAGAACTGGGTAAAAAACTGGGAAGTTCTGCCTGCCCTGTTTTTACAGCATTTAAGAATATGGAAGAAGTGAATGAAGAAGTTAAAAAATCTGCAAAGGCCTTGTATAAGGAGTATGTAAAGGAAGGTCTCAAGCAGGAGTTGGCCTTCAAGGGTGTTGGCTCAGCATATATCAAGTTTGCCATAAAAGAACCCAAACTTTTTCAGCTTCTGTTTATGAAAGAGAAGGTAGAGCCAACTGATATAGAGCATACACTAAAGTCAATTGATGAAAATTATGAAGATATTTTAAAATCAGTCCAAGAGCCTTACGGGTTACAATTGGAAGATGCAAAAAAACTATATCAGCATCTTTGGATTTATACTCACGGGATTGCTACATTATGTGCAACTAAAGTATGTATTTTTAGTGGAGAAGAGATTCAGACCATGATAACTGAGGTTTTTATGAGCATTTTTGAGAAAATGAAAGGAAGTAAGGCAAATGATACAAATCGAGAACATTCATAAATCATATGGTGAAAAGGAAAATGCATTTAAAGTATTGAAAGGAATCTCCTTTGGCATTGAAAGTGGAGATTTTGTAGTATTGCTAGGAGCATCAGGCTCCGGCAAATCAACTCTGCTTAATGTGATTTCAGGATTAGAACGTCCTGACAGTGGAGCTATTTTGTATGATGGAAAAAATATCAATGACTTATCGGATAAGGAAGTAACACAGTTTCGTAAAGAGAATATTGGGTTTATTTTTCAGCAGTATTTCTTATTGCCTAATCTTAGTGTGGATAAGAATGTTAAGATGGGTGCAGATCTAGTGAATAATAAGAATTATAGGAAGGTGGTTGAGGCAGTTGGGCTGGGAGAAAAATGCAATAAATATCCTCATGAGCTTAGTGGCGGAGAACAGCAAAGAGTTTCTGTAGCAAGAGCATTGGCTAAGAACCCCAAGGTTTTATTTCTGGATGAGCCTACTGGTGCATTAGATGAAGAAACAGGACGATTGGTTCTGGATTACATATGTAAACTTCAAAGGGAGCTGCATTTTACCATTGTAATGGTTACTCATAATGCAAACATTGCAGACATGGCCAAAACTGTGATCCGAATGAACAGCGGACATATTGTTGAAACATATCATAATGAAACGCAAAAGAATGCATATGAGATAGGATGGTAGAACTATGGTAGTAGGAATCAAAGATATTTTTAAAATGATTGGTATTATTATTATTTCTGCATGTGCAGTTTTTGTATGTACACTTTTCATGAATTACAGTATAGATTTAAAAAGTATGAAAGATCAGCTCAGCACAGAGATGATGTTCAGCTTTTATGATGCATTGGTAATGACAGGAAAAGTGGTCTGTGCATTAGCTGGTGGCTGTCTTCTTCTGACTTCTGTTGTGTTACTTTGCTTTTATATTAAGCACTACATAGATACCCACCGAAGTGAACTTGGGATTTTAAAAGCAATGGGATATTCCAATATGCATATTGCCAGAGGATTTTGGGTATTTGGTTTCAGTGTGTTTATCGGTACCACAATTGGCTACGCCGGAGCCCATTGCATTATGCCATTATTTTATGCGGTTCAAAATGAAGATAATATCATACCGGAAGTCATCATGCATTTTCAACCATCCTTAATGGCTTGGCTGATCATATTTCCGTCCCTGTTATTTGCAATATTGTCCATTCTGTATAGCTATATGAAAATGGGCACACCCGTTCTTACTTTACTCAGAGGAAAGGATGTCCAAAAAGTAAAGACTGTAAAAACAGACTCTGATTTCCCTTTCTTAAAGGAACTGAAAAGAAATACAGTAAAACAGCGTAAATCATTGGTGTTCTTTATTGCGTTTGCCTCATTTTGTTATGCAGATATGATTCAGATGTCGTGCAGTATGGATGAGTTAGCAAGTTTACTGATGGGTATTATGATTATGCTTATTGGCATTATTTTAGCAGCAGTCACGTTACTGTTAGCAATCACAACAGTAGTCAAATCCAATAGAAAAACCATTGCTATGATGAAAGTATTCGGCTATTCCACTGGTGAATGTACCAGGGCAGTATTAAGTGGTTACAGACCAATCGCGTATGTCGGATTTGCGATTGGCACAGTGTATCAATATGCCCTGCTAAAAATCATGGTATCCGTTATTTTCAAAGATATCGCCAATATACCGGAATATCACTTTGATGTACCAGTATGTATCATTACGCTGGTTTCATTTGCCATTCTATATGAACTGATTATGTATTGGTACTCTCGAAAGATGAATAAAATATCAATAAAGGAAATCATGCTTGATTCAGATTGATAGCAGTATGCTTGCAGGAAATATCAAAGCTGCTCTAAAGAGGGTGGAAGTGTAAACCCAATTAGTATATTCAATATAATAAAGGCGAGTTATATCCACTGACATAAGATAAGTTATAAGTTGAATTAAGGAGGATTATATTGAATGGCTTCAACAATGATTCATTTTGTTACTTCCAAATATATAACAGAACGTTTGAATACTAATGATGTTAATAGATTTTTGCTCGGAGCGGTAATAGCTCCAGATTCAGCTTCTCATGAAGATAAAACTTACGATTCAGCACATTTTTGG
>DATERV010000086.1:0-42061 GCA_035271185.1 Lachnospiraceae bacterium
AACCCTGGCTGTATCGGAGTTCTCAGCTCTTTTTCCGCCCCTCTGCTTGCTTATTTTCCGATACTTACAACTCCAACCCTGGCTGTATCGGAGTTCTCAGCTCTTTTTCCGCCCCTCTGCTTGCTTTTTCTCCGATAAATACAACTCCAACCCTGGCTGTATCGGAGTTCTCGGCTCTTTTTCCGCCCCTCTGCTTGCTTATTTTCCGATACTTACAACTCCAACCCTGGCTGTATCGGAGTTCTCAGCTCTTTTTCCGCCCCTCTGCTTGCTTTTTCTCCGATAAATACAGCACTAACCCTGGCTGTATCGGTTTTCTAACTTGCCAAAACTCAAATTAACTTGAATTCACGGTCCGACAGGACCAAAATGAATTAGTGCACCAAGACTGCACCATAGAAAAATCAGAAAATTATATCAGGAACATTTATCCACGAATATATCATTTTACACATCTTAGCAAACAGGGGCATCCCAAGGGATGCAACGCTGTCACCTTTGATATCATATTACACAGGATTCGCTTCAGGATAACAACTTTTTACCTTAAAGTCCTAAACTTGAGTGTACCATTTTTTATCAACCCACAAAGCGAAAATAGTAAGCCAGCTTAGTATTGTTAAGTTACCACACCAAACAACTTCATATAGAAAGCTACTTTATATGAAAAGAATAACATTCAACAAGTGCAATGACAAGCACTTTCATGATGCAAATGCACCTCCAAATATAGACAAGTAAAAAAAAGTGCCTAAAATGGGCACTTCTTAATAAAAAAATAAGCGCGAGACGGCGCACGGCATCCAGTGGATGGCGGCTCTGCGCGGACCGAAACGGAGTGAAGACATCGAACCTTTCGAGTCCCGGCGGAACTCGAAAAAAGCAGCGATACCATTTGGTATCACTGCTTTTTCAAGAGCGCGAGACGGGAATCGAACCCGCGACCCCCTCCTTGGCAAGGAGGTGCTCCACCGCTGAGCCACTCGCGCATATTATAACTGTCCCCGTTTGTGGACAAGTTATAATATACTATAGGAACCTACTTTTGTCAACCGTCGAATTGTATTCTTTAAATATATTTTTCTGTCTATTCGGGCAGTTTATCCGCATATTTTACTCTGTATATTCTACGCAGAGAATCATTGATTCGTTCTTCCGATATCGTTCCATTCTGAACTGCCTGCAGTACTCCATTATATGCAGTTTCAAAATCATCAGGCATCAGTATCATATCACAACCGGCTTTTAAAGCCAGAATAGCTGCTTCATCAGTTGCGTAGTATTCGGTAATGGCACTCATGTTCATGGCATCAGTAATTACAATGCCATCATATCCCAATTCTTCCCTCAAAATATCAGTAACTACTGCTTTTGATAAAGTGCAAGGAGTGTTGTCACCGGTAAAAGCTGGAACGGACAGATGACTTACCATAACAAAATCTGCACCAGCATTCATACCCGCCTGAAAAGCCACAAAATCCTCTGTTCTAAACTGCTCTGCAGTTTTGTCCGTACTGGCCATACCGATGTGGGTATCTTTTACACTGTTTCCTACTCCGGGAAAATGTTTTAAGCAAGAGCTGATACCATTTTCCTCAAGTCCCTGTACCATGGATGTCACCATGGATGAAACTACTGAACTGTCTCTGCCATATGACCGGTCTCCTATGATACTGTCCTCTATATTATTCAGATCAGCCACCGGTGCAAAGTCCATATTGAAGCCAAGACTTGTCAAATAAGCTGCTATATTTTGTCCTGTTGCATAAGCTTCGGCCGGATCCTGTGTCTGCCCAATGGATGAAGCACTTCCCACATTCTCTGCCAGTCCTGCCTCTGCCACACGGCTTACTTCTCCACCTTCTTCATCCACACCAATAAACAATGGATATCTACTGTATAGAGATGTGTTAGAGATCATTTCCGTTAACTGTTCCGTGGTTTTCATATTTTTCTTAAAATAAACAATACCTCCAACAGCCCAATTACTTAAGGCCTCACGGGTACCATCCCCGGCTTGAACAGCATTACTAACTTTTGTAATTGCTTCCGGTGTTACCATGAAAAGACCTGCTACTTTATCTTCCATCGGCATTACTTCAATTGCCGCATTGATGATTTCATCCAGCTTTTCCTTTGGAGTAAGTTCCTGAACCATTTCAGATTCATCCGGTTTTACCAGGCTTTCTTCTGTTCCGATAATACCCACAATATTTTCAGAAACAGATGTATCAGTACCGGGCTTTAACTTTTCCTTCTGGCTTAAGTAATATACAGATACTAATACCAAAGAAATCAGGATCACTACGAAAGAACCCATTGCCAGGTACACTAAAATCTGATTTCGCTTCCTTCTTTTTCTTCTTTCATCTCTTTTTTGATCCACATCTGAATTCTGTGTTATCTTACTTTCTGTATTCAAATTCGTACTTTCGACCATATCATAATTCTCCTCTTGCATATTAGTTTTATGATACTCTATTTTCAGACTTTTTTCCACAGGAAATACTTTACTTTTACATATTCATATTAAAAAGGACGCACCGACTAATATTACAATCAATGCGCCCTTCTAAACTATCAAATCCAATGGACCGAACCTCCTATATTTATATTGGAAAAAATAACCTGCTTAATTACTTAATTACTTAACCTCCTTTGCTTATATTAGAAAAAGTAACCTGCTTAACCTCCTTCTTCCAAATTTGATAACCATACAACTTTCACTCATCCATATTTCTTCTTTTGTATCTTGATTCTTTCTCTTGTGCATAAAATGTACTGAAACAATCAATTGGTTCTTCTGTTGTACTATGTCTCGTTCTCTTATGTAACAAAATTATTATTCTTCAGTGTATTGATTCATTTGTATACTATGGATGATTGAATGTGTTTCCTTTTGTATTTATATGCTTATTATATACGAGCTGTGTTTACTTGTCAACATATATGTGCTTATTTCTATGTATTTTTACATAATTCATCTTTGTTATGCAAATTGCCTAACTATTTCAGATTTTAGTTAATTGCAGAATGTTATCTAGTGAGAAACTTCTGAATGCCGAAATAATCTATTCCAATTTCTTTTGATACCAAAATAAAAAATACGCCATTATGGCGTATTTTCTGATTGTTCCTAATATTCATATTTCATGATTCTCCTAGACTACCACAAATCTATCATAAATATGAGTAAAGCTAGGCCCCAACAAATCTATCATAAATATGTTATAGCTGGGTTACTACAAATATATCATAGATTGCTTTGATTGCTGTTTCAAAGTCATCATTGGCTACCCCTATAATAATGTTTAGCTCACTAGAACCCTGATCAATCATTTTCACATTGACATTGGCATGTGCCAACGCAGCAAAGACTCTTCCGGCAGTTCCACGCATGGACTTCATACCACGTCCCACAACTGCAATCGAGGCAAGATCAGATTCAATATCAATAGAATCAGGATTAGCCAATCTGTGAATTCCTGCTACAACCTTTTGTTCCTTATGCATAAATTCATCCTGGTGTACAAACACGGTGAGAGTATCAATACCGGAAGGAATATGTTCAAAGGATATACCGTTTTCTTCAAAGGATTGAAGTACCTTTCTGCCAAATCCAATCTCGGAGTTCATCATATCTTTTTCTATATTAATAGCGCAAAAACCTTTTTTACCTGCAATGCCCGTAATGACATATTTAGGCTTATGGCAGGTACTGCCTACAATCCAGGTGCCTTCATCTTCCGGTGCATTGGTATTTCTGATATTAATGGGAATTCCCTGCTGACGAACAGGGAAAATGGCATCTTCATGTAAAACACTTGCCCCCATATACGCGAGCTCTCTTAATTCTTTATAAGTGATCACTTCAATGACCTCCGGATTATTAATAATCCTTGGGTCTGCAATGAGACAACCTGAGACATCTGTCCAGTTTTCATAAACATCAGCTTTTACAGCCTTGGCTACAATGGAACCGGTAATGTCTGAGCCACCTCTGGAGAAGGTCTTTACCCGACCATCTGCATATGACCCATAGAATCCCGGAATGACAGCTTTTTTACAATTGGAAATTCTATCGGAAAGGATCTCATTTGTGAGTTCTGCATCAAATTCACCATTATCCTTAAAGAAGATAACTTCTGCAGCATCAATAAAGTCGAACCCTAAATACGCTGCCATAACAATACCATTTAGATATTCCCCACGGGATGCAGCATAGTTATCTCCGGCTTTTACATTGAAATTCTTTTCAATCTCCTTAAATTCCTTATCCAGAGAAAGCTCGATGTGTAAACCATCGATGATCTCCTGATATCTGGCCTTAATAGCAGCTAACTCACCGGTAAAATTTTTATCCTTTTCTGCAAGGGCATAACAGCCATACAGCAAATCTGTTACTTTTGTATCATCCTGAAACCGCTTTCCGGGTGCAGAAGGTATCACATAACTTCTTTCCTTATCTGCCCTGATGATATTACCAACCTTCACAAACTGCTCTGCACTGGCAAGCGAACTGCCCCCAAATTTCACAACCTTTTTCATTTTGTGTCAAACTCCTCAATTTTATTTTTCAAAAAGATGATTTATCAGCTGATGTCCCTTTGCAACCAGAATTCCGCTTTCACGGCCTTCCCTTTCGTTGTAATTCCATTGTTCTGTTTTTTGATGAGTACTGTCATAAAGCAGATAAGGTACATTATCTGCTGTGTGAGTTCTTACCCTAATTGGAGTAGGATGATCCGGCAATACCAGCATTCTGAAATCCACGCCTCTTTCCTTCAGTCTTTCCACAACAGGCCCAATTACTCTGGTATCCAGGAAATGAATCGCCTGTACTTTTTTCTCCACACTTCCCTGATGACCCATTTCATCCGGTGCTTCTACATGTATGTAAACAAAATCATAGTCGTCTTCTGTTAATGCCTTTACGGCAGCATCCACCTTACCCTCGTAATTGGTATGAAGACCTCCATTGGCTCCCTCAACATGAGCTACTCCCATACTGGCACCTACAGCAATACCTTTTAACAGATCAACAGCAGAAACCATCATTCCTTTTTTCCCTGTTTTCTCTTCAAAGGAAGTCAGTGCCGGTCTTGTTCCGGCTCCCCAGAACCAACAGCAGTTGGCAGGATTCAGCCCCTGTCGTTTTCTTTCTATATTCATTGGATGATTTTTAAGAATCTCATAGCTTCTTTCCATCATTCTTCTGAATTTTTCTTCTTTGGGTAAATACTTTGCAATCACCTGGCCTAATACATCGTGTGGCTGAGTCAGATCTATCACTTGACCATGATTCCAGATCAGGCAGTGCCTATAGCTGGTGCCTACAAAAAACCGGAATTCTTCAGTCTCCAATTCATCAGTCACAGCCTTTAAAAGAATAGCACAGTCCTCTGTACTGATTTCAGATGAGCTATGGTCAATAATCACCTGCTCCTCAAAAGGAACATTCTCTTCTGATAGAGTGACAATATTGCAACGAAGTGCAATGTCAGTATCCTTCATGGGGACACCTATACTTAATGCTTCTAGCGGAGAACGGCCTGAATAAAAATTTAGGGGGTCATATCCTATCACAGAAAGATTCGCTGTATCAGAACCGGGTTTCATGCCATCCGGAATCGTATGAACCATCCCAATCTCTGATTTCTTACTTAACGCATCCAGATTTGGCGTTTCAGCGTATTCCAAAGGAGTCTTCCCATTTAGCCGTTCTATCGGCTCATCAGCCATACCATCGCCTAACACTAATACATATTTCATTTCTTATGCCCTTTCTTATGCACTTTCCTATGCCTCTAACCTGATACGTTCTCCCAGTCTGACATCTCCAAGCAGGGCATATTTTGACGCAAAATCCCTTTCTTTCATGATAGAAGTGACAATACCTGTCTCTTCAGAGACACCTTCCAGTTTGATTATTTCGATCTCCTCACCGAACAGTTCACGTACAATTGCTTCATTACCTGCTTTCACACGGAAAAAGAATTTTCTATCCACTTCTTCAATACTCATTATTTCAGCATCCTG
Source organism: Lachnospiraceae bacterium (assembly GCA_035271185.1). GTDB lineage: Bacteria > Bacillota > Clostridia > Lachnospirales > Lachnospiraceae > Acetatifactor. The sequence goes on from DATERV010000086.1 coordinate 6,040, forward strand.
TGCATCCCAGAAGCACATAATCACTTTCCCTATATGTCTGGCACAGTCAATCACATCACTTACTACTGCACTTGCAGTAGGAAGTTTTCCGGCGCCACGGCCATAATACATGGAATCTCCCAGCATGTTCCCCTTAACAAATACTGCATTGAACACTCCCATTACCATATGTAATGGATGATTCTTTGTAATCAAGAAGGGGGCTACCATAGCCAACGTCTTGTTGCCATTTTCTTTACTCAATGCCAACAGCTTAATTGACATATGCATTTCTTTTGCATACTGAAAATCGCGGGAAGTAATCTTTGTGATGCCTTCTGTATAAATCTTGTTATAGTCCACATTCTTACCGGTCATAAGGGAAGAAAGAATGGCGATTTTCCGGCCAGCATCATAGCCTTCGATATCATCTTCCGGATTCTTTTCAGCATAGCCCTTTTCCTGCGCTTCCTTTAAAACTTCACCAAAATCAGCTCCCTCGGTTTCCATTTTGGAGAGAATATAGTTGGTTGTTCCATTTAATATGCCTGTAATCGCTTCAATCCGCTCTGCTGTGAGGGAATAGTTTAACGGTCTGATAATGGGAATTCCACCCCCTACACTGGCTTCGAAAAGATAATTGCAATTATGAGCTTTTGCCATCGCAATCAATTCCGGTCCATGTGCAGCCACTAATTCCTTATTGGAGGTACATATACTCTTTCCGGCTGCTAAAGCTTGCATAGTAAATGTATAAGCTGCTCCTACGCCACCCATGGTTTCACAAATAATACTAATCTCAGGGTCTTCCAATATCTGCGTAAAATCATGGGTAATTTTCTTTTCATAGGGATCCCCGGGAAACTCCCTCAAATCTAGTATATACTTAATAGACAGGTCCTCACCTGCCTTCTTATTTACCATATCCTTATTTTTTTCAATAACTTCTACTACCCCACTGCCCACTGTTCCATAACCTAAAACCGCAATCTGAATCATTTTTTACCTCACTATTCCTTTGCTAGTATATTTACATGATGAACACCCTTGGTATCTTCCATTTGGGTTATCATTTGTGAAACATCCCGGGTTGTTTTTAAAATCTGAATACTAATACTTAATGAAGCCATTCCATTGATGGGAATACTCTGGTGTATGGTTAGAATATTGGCATCAAAATCAGCTATTGTCTTTAATACTTCTGAAAGTAGACCGGGCTCATCATCCATTTGAAAGGTCAGTGTAATAGTCCGTCCCTGAGAGTTATCATGAAATTCAAAAATATCATCTTTATACTTATAAAAAGAACTGCGGCTGATCTTCACAGTATCCACTGCTTGCTGTATTGTCAGCACCTTTTCCGACTCTAAAAGTCTTTTTGCTTCCACTACTTTCAAAAGAACCTCGGGAACAGCTTTCTTCCTAACCACAAAATATCCGGTAGATTCCGCCATTTCTAATCCTTCCTTTTAGCTTCCTGTTTTTAGCTCTCTTCTTAATATGAGTATACTACATACTTTGCATCTTTAGTATACATACATATGTACTTGACCTGCTTACATAATAATTATTATGTCCGCCTCGGGAGAACGCATGTCTTTTACTGAAAGATAGTTTAGCATAGAAATCTGGGGAAAGCAAGACACAATTTGTATAAATGAACCTATTAATGTGAATAAAATTTGTATAATATACACAAGATTGTCTACTATACATAGCAAATCATGCACTATTTACATATTTACAGTTGTAACCACCTTTATTAGTCATAATCATATTATGTAAACTCTTGGCTAGAAAAGTGTAATATCTTTGGATAAAAAGGGAGGGCCGTGCATGGCCGATTCTGCTCAGCCAGTGCGACAACCCTCATTATTGATTCATTTCATTCTGTTGAAAGTAATTTATTCCGTAAATCTACCTAAATCACAATTATGGTATACGGATGCATTATATTAGATAAGAGGATACTTATCAGTCAGTATCTGTACAATTGCTCTTGCTTCAGGTACCTTTTCTTCTCCACCCTTTATTATCATAGCAATGGCTTCTGCAATCTGATCCATATCTGCTGTGTTCATACCTCTAGAAGTAACGGCAGGTGTTCCCAAACGCACCCCGCTTGTAACAAATGGAGACTGCGGATCATTGGGGATGGTATTCTTATTGCAGGTAATATGTGCTGCATCCAGAAGCTTCTCCACCGATTTACCTGTAAGACCAAAACTAGTTAAATCCACCAGCATAAGATGGTTATCTGTACCACTAGATACAATCTTAATGCCACGACTCATTAAGCCTGTGCAAAGAGCCTGTGCGTTGTCTATGATACTCTTCTGGTATACCTTGAAGTCATCACATAAAGCTTCCTTAAAGCAGACAGCTTTAGCAGCAATCACATGCATCAACGGGCCACCCTGAATTCCAGGGAAAATAGCCTTGTTAAAATTGTACTTTTCGTTCACAGCATTGCTGGAAAGAATCATACCACCTCTGGGGCCTCTTAAGGTTTTGTGGGTAGTGGTTGTCACTACATCTGCATAGGGAATGGGGCTTGGATGAATCCCTGCTGCCACCAGTCCGGCGATATGTGCCATATCCACCATCAATACAGCTCCCACCTCATCAGCTACCTCACGGAATATCTTAAAGTCGATCGTTCTTGCATAAGCGGAAGCACCTGCAATAATCATTTTAGGTTTACTTTCTAAAGCAAGTTCTCTCATTTTATCATAATCTATAAAGCCTTCATCATTTACGCCATAAGGAACAATGTGGAAATACTTTCCCGACATATTAACCGGGCTTCCATGTGTCAGGTGTCCACCATGGTCAAGGTTCATTCCCATTATGGTATCTCCGGGTTTGCAAACAGCAAATTGTACTGCCATATTCGCCTGTGCTCCGGAATGAGGCTGCACATTGGCATATTCACAGCCAAAAAGTTCTTTTGCTCTTTCAATGGCAAGGTTCTCCACAACATCCACACATTCACAACCGCCATAATAACGTTTGCCCGGATACCCTTCAGCATACTTATTGGTAAGGGGACTTCCCATAGCTGCCATAACAGCCTTGCTCACCCAGTTCTCTGAGGCAATCAGTTCAATATGGCTGTTCTGTCTTTCTTGTTCATCTACAATAGCCTGTGCAATTTCAGAATCTATTGCTTTCACTTCATCTAATGAATACATTTCCTACCTCCTGTAGCCCTCTGCTTCTTTACTTTAATGCGTCAAAATACTTATGCACGATTATAGCATAGCATTCACTCGAAAGGCAATACATTTCATTTTACTTTTATAAGCTTTGCTGATACAATGTCTCTATATGAAATATCAATAAAATACCAGAGATAAATGATTATAGGGGGTTCCTATGTATTATTTTATAGTAAATCCGGCTTCACGCTCCGGTCGTGGCAGACACATCTGGGAAGAGATTGTAAAGCCTTATCTTGCACAGAATAAGATTTCTTACGAAGTCTCCTTTTCCGAAAAAGCAGGTGATGTGATTAAGCTTGCAGAACAGATTACGACCACATTTGCGCAAACTCATCCTGGGGAGAAAGATTTCTGTCATTTAGTCATATTGGGTGGTGATGGTACTGTGAATGAATCACTCCAGGGAATTCATTCTTACGAAAAAGTGATTATGGGATATATTCCCACCGGATCCAGCAATGACCTTGCTCGTGACTTGGGCATCCCCAGAAAACCAATAGAAGCATTGGAGCGAATTCTTAAGGCTACGCCTGACAGTGAATTTGTCCACCTTATGGATCGGGGTGTTGTTACCACCAAAAGTGGTGTCCGTTCGTTCGCTGTAAGCTGTGGGCTTGGATTTGATGCCGCTGTCTGTGAAGAAGCCATGCATTCCAAAATCAAAGATACACTCAATCACCTTAATTTAGGTAAGCTTACCTATCTTGGAATTGCAGCCAAACAGCTTTTTGCCTCCAAAAAAGTAACAGCAGACTTATATTTTGACGATAACAAGCCTATACATATCAAGAAGATCTTTTTTGTTGTAGCTATGACACATCGTTTTGAAGGCGGTGGATTTAAGTTTTGTCCAACTGCAGACTATACTGATGGTGTTTTTGACATATGTGTGGTGGGAAATTTGCCCAAACTGGTAGTAATGCTCTGTCTGCCAACTGCCTTTTTCGGAAAGCACTACCTTATTCCGGGCATAAACCATTACCGGGCAAAGAGAATCCGTATCCAATCTAGTGAACCTCTATGGATGCATACTGACGGAGAGGTCCATGAGAAGATAAATTCTTTGGAAATCACCTGTGTACAGAAGGATATACGGTTTATTACCTGATTTCTAAAGAAATTCTTAATTATATCTGAAAGATGAGGATAAGGCATTGCAAAAAGTTTTATCTTATATATACTGAATTTGTAGACGAAAAGGTTTTACCAAGAGGAGTCTTTATATTGGAAAAGTTAAAGAAGTTTTATTTCAGTTATCGCCATGCCATTCCCCTTATTATTTATGGAATCATCTATCTAACATGGTTTTGTATACTGGAGAAAAACGTAACCAAAAACTATACCTTGATACACATGGCCTTGGATGATTACATTCCCTTTAGTGAAGTGTTTGTAATTCCCTATTTTTTATGGTTTGCTTATGTGTCCGTCGTTGTAATGTTTTTGTTTTTTAAAGATAAAACTGAATATTATAGAGCATGCACTTTCCTGTTTACTGGTATGACCATCTTTTTGATTGTATCAACCATCTGGCCAAATGGGCATCACTTAAGACCCCATATTATGCCTAGGGACAATATTTTTACCCAAATGATAAGTGCTTTATATAAAACTGATACACCCACCAATTTATGGCCTAGTATTCATGTGTATAATTCTCTGGGTGCTCACTTTGCCATTGCCAAAAGCAAGCACATGGAAAAACATAAAGGAATAAAGGCAGGATCTCTGATTCTTGCTATATCCATCGTTCTTTCTACCGTGTTGATCAAGCAGCATTCTATATTTGATGTATTAACCGGAATAGGCATGGCAGGCATCATGTACGTAATTGTATATAGAAACGATTTGGTACTGGTAATCAAACGTATACTTCATCCGGATGATAGTTCCAGACCACAGATTGGGTAATGATAACCCCTAATTTTTACAAAATAAACCTCCTAAACATTTCTACGGAAAGTGTTCGGGAGGTTTTCTAATTTCTGCCTATGCTGTTTGGTTTTATATGCAATATTAATTAAAATTAAAAATCTTCTGACAGATACGATACCCTTCCACAGAAATCTTTCTGCCACCTTTACCGGGAAGATTCATGGCACCACCCATGATACCGTTTCTCATCCAAATATATAGCATTTTATCCTTTTGCTTTAGGTACTGCCACAATTCCTTTTTCACAGCCAAATGTTCCTCAGTTCCTGATCGAATGCAAAGAATAGAGGAAACCGTCATGATAATTTCCAGGTAATTTCTCATATACTGATGACGTCTCTTGGTTTTTAATATCTGAGACTTGTTGTCCACATAATAGTCTATCATCAGCTTATTGACCAGAATCTGCTGGTTCAATCTGGAGATCATAATGTTTTCATTTACAGACTGGTCTGCACGGCCAATATAGTAACGATAGAAATTTACATCCAGATAGTACATATTCTCTACATGCAGAAGCGGCTCAAATACATAGATATTATCTACATAGAAAGTATGCTCCGGCAACTTAAGTCCACTTTCCTTTAAAAGCTTTGTTCTAAAAATAACAGAATGCATCAGGATATAATGTCCCTTTGTAAAACGTCTGCAGTCAGACCAGGTAAACATCTTATCTTTTGGTAGGATACGTCTGTAATGAATTATCTTTTTATGCTTTTCTCCATCTTTTTCATATACATAATTGCTAATCAGTAAATCCAGGGATTTTCCACCGCCGGCTATGCTCCGCAGGGTATCCAAAATCTTCATGTAGGCTTCCTTCTGTACCCAGTCATCGCTGTCTACTACCTTAAAATATAACCCTGTTGCATTTGCAATACCTGTATTGACTGCTGAGCCATGACCTCCATTCTCTTTATGGATAGCCTTTACAATTCCAGGATATTTAGCCTGATACTGATCTGCTATTTCAGCTGTATTATCCTTAGTAGATCCGTCATTTACAATCAGGATTTCTACATCCTCTCCTCCAGTCAGTAACGATTCAATACACTTTCCCATATATGCTGCTGAATTGTAGCAGGGAACTGCTATGGATAATAGTTTCATTTTACTTCTCCTTTCTGATGCCTTTCCTTTCCGATCTTTATATTAAGATACTCTGTATATGCTGCAAATGCAGAGGGTACAGGGTATTTTTGTTCTGTTTCACCAGGTTCTGTAAAAACCCATCCGGTATGCCTTTCCTTCTCCTTGACAGCTAATTCATCCACTCTTACCATATACCCCCACATATGCCATTCCCTATGGGTAAATATATGTTTGGATTCCTTAAGCGGTACAATTCTGATGATTTTCAATCCCTTTTTCTCCAGCCACTCCTTCACCTCGTCAGGGGACTTATGCCCTTCCATGGAGGGGAATTCATACATGCCGGCCAGTAATCCTTTTGCAGGACGTTTGCAAAAAGCCGCGCGATTTTCATCTCTGATCACTAATATGGTTTTTTCTTGAATCACCCGGGGCTTTTTTTTGCTCTTCTTGGGGTATTCCATCTGAACACCGTCTACCCTGGCTATACAAATCTCGGCCAGTGGACAGATATCGCAACGGGGTGCACCACCTGGAATGCATACCATAGCTCCGATTTCCATCATCGCTTGGTTGAAATCCCCTGCCCGGGAAGGCATTATTCTCAGAAGTTCTTCTTCCGTCTTCCTTTTCACAGCAGGGAGCGAAATATCTTCCTCACGCCTGCCTACTCTGGATATGACACGAAGCACATTTCCATCAACTGCCGGATATGGCTTTCCAAAGGCAATGGAAGCAATGGCTCCTGCTGTATAGCTGCCGATTCCTCTTAATTTCAAAAGTTCATGATATTCAGAAGGCATCTTTCCATGGTACTCATCTATTATCTGGCAAGCAGCTTTTTGCAGATTTCTTGCTCTATTGTAATACCCTAAGCCTTCCCATAGTTTTAAAAGCCTATCCTCGGGAACCTTTGAAAGGCTTTCAATATCAGGTAAGGCCTTCATAAACCGCTCAAAATAGGACTTCACTGCTTCCACTCTGGTCTGCTGAAGCATTACTTCCGAAATCCAGACCCTGTATGGAGTAGGTTCCTCACGCCAGGGGAGAATCCGCCTGTTAGTATCATACCATTTTAATAGCGGCTTGGGAATGTCTTCCAGGCATCCCTTTCTTAATTTTTCCTTTAGAGAAGGTAAAGAATTGTTAAGTTCCACTCTGACTTCTACTGGTTCATTGATTGTTATGGAATTCAGAGTCACCAAGCAGTCATAAGCTAATAGATGCACCCCTTCGTTGCGGGCACCAATCAGTGCATCCGCCAGTTTGGGCTGAGTAGCCCTGTTGGGTGTAAAATAGAAAACATCCTTCATCTGCACTACAAACATGACATAGGTCTCATACCCTTCCTTCGTAGCAGCAATCAACTCCTCTACATGTTTTAATGCACGCTCTGAGGGAGCATCCGGAAACAATACCACATCCTCCTGCTCTAATGTAACGCCCTTCACCTCCATAAAAATCTTACGATCCCCTGCTTCTATATAAAAATCAAATCGAGAGTTTCCATATGTGGTTTCCGGACGCACAAAAGACAGGTCAGGAAAGAGCTGCTTTGTGTAAAGCCACTCTTCCACAGCCCTGTTAGGTGCCTGTGAATCTATATTGATCATACGTCCATTCTTTAAAACCGCAACCAGATCGTAAGCTGTGGTTCTCTGGGGATTATCACTTTTTTCCAAATAGACCGTAACTCCTTCGATCAGGAGCTCCGCACATCTGCCTGTGTTCTTCACATGGACCTTTTCTCGTTTTCCAGCTATATTTACATATGCCACAAAACGGTTGGGTCTCTCTAAAAAAATCCCCTCTGTGATATTATGATACTTCATCAATCTTTCTTTCCAGTCTATAAATATTATGATACATCATCTATCTTGTTTTGTAGTTTGAAAATGTAGTGATTCAGTGGGCTTCCAGTTTTGATGGGTACCCTTGCTGCCGGAACCACTTCTGATGCCTGCCGCGTGTGAAGGAGCTGGTCATCAAAGAAAATCTGGGCACCAAATGCTGAGAGTACTTCTCTTTTGGTGATACCGCCCAGGAAAAAAGCTTCATCAATTCTCACATTCCATGCCCTGAGAGTACGTATGACACGTTCATGGGCAGGCGCACTTCTGGCAGTCACCAAAGCTGTTCTGATAGGTGCCTTATCGGCATCAAACTCCTTCTGAAGATCGGAAAGTGTTTTTAAAAACCGGGCAAAAGGACCTGCATGGAGAGGCATTTCTGCTTTTTCTTTTTCACTGCTTTCAAAGGCTTGTAACCCTTTTTCCTGAAATACCTGTTCTGCTTCATCGGAAAACAAAACTGCGTCCCCATCAAAGGCAATTCGAATCTGGTTACTCTCTATATCAGAAGGATCACCCAATAGGTTATCTTCCTTTCCATCCCCACAGATGATACCTGCAGCTATACCAGCGTCAATGGCTGACTGTACATCCTGCTCACAAGCAGATAAAAAGAGGTCTGTCTGAAAAGCGGATAAATAGGGAGCCAACGGCGCTCCGCTTAAAAATACCGCTCGTGTGATCTCCAATCCATAATATTCTATGGAATGAAAAATTCGCAAGGAGATATCCGGGCTGTTCTTGGACATAAGTATGACTTCCACTCTATTTTCGTGACCGGGCAACTTATTGAGCTGTAGCAATGCTTTCATAAGTCGAAATCCTGGTCCTGGCCTTAATACTTCACCTTCATGCTCCTTTTGGTAAAGAGAATATGCTTCTACACCCTTCTCCTCAAATATACTGTTTTCTACATGAAGATCAAACAGGGCTCTGGTAGACACCCCGATTACCAATCTGTTCTCTAAGCTGTATGCCATAGAAACCTCCTTCTCCCGGTAAGCATCTGTGGATACAGCTCTAAAATTACCTCAGTCGGTTACCCTCGAACTTATCCAGTGTTACCAGGCAATTTTTTAGCCCTGTGAAGCGTTCTTCCAAATTTCCCTGGGGCACTTCCACATCGCAGGCGATTGCCATAGTGGTAATCATTTGATCTGTGATCCGGTGCCTTAAGCCCACCAGGATATTCAAACGCTCCCCATAGGTATCCGCATCCAAAAACTGCATTACCATAGGATCAATATTGTCAATTTCTTCGCTATCTTCTTTATCTATATTACTTTCTTTGTTAATTACTGGGCTTTCTTTTGTTTGAAACACCCGTAACTCAAAACGGAAGGTCTGACCTACATCAGGATACTTGTTTGTATCAACTTTTTCTAAAAAGTTTTCCAGTGGTCGGGCATATATCTTGAACTCTCCGTATAGAGCCTGATAAATCACCAGCTGTTCGCTTGTTTCAGAATGCTCTGCTACCGCCATAATTTGGTACAGATTTCCCTTAAAATGTTTATATATTTCATGTGGTTTTGGAATCCGGGACATAACATTCTCCTTTCAGATTAATCACTTCATCAACTCTAAATATTATAATCCCTATATCCCGGCTTGTCATGCATTTTACGAAAGAGAATGTACAAAGCTACAGTTATCGTTTTTAAACTCTTTTTCTTTCAAATTATCTATCAAGAGAGCCTTTTCCTCTTCTGTCAGCTTATTGAATCTGCTGTTATGAATGGATATCTGATACTCTCTGGATTCATCTTCGTAAACAATTCTGGTCAGCATTACTCCACTGTTTTCGAATCCCTCTCCATCTAAATATTCTCGCATTTCCTGCACATATACCTGCTCCAATTCCTGATAATAACTCTCTTTCACCTTTCGATTCTTATCCTCTTTACTGTTAACCGTACCGGCTATACTAAATGCAATTATAAAAACCAGAAAAGATGTTAAAATAATAAATCCTTTTGTATGCTTCATAAGTACCTCCTCTGTTATCTGTTTGTTTTATATTGTTAATGCCTAATTTAGTTTGCTTTGTTTTGATAACGTTTTGATAAGGTAAATTTACCATTTTAAAAGTACAAAAAACTTCCCTTTGTAGGAGGGAAGTTTTTTGATGTAACTATTCACAGTTACTATTCACAGTCTCCGGACTTTTGCTAAAAATATATATCATATTTTTCTTTACCCATAACAAGAAAATAATATCTAAGTAGAAACAGGAATAGATTATGACATTAGAAGAAGCCTACGAGAAAAGACGCAGGAATGTCTGGTACTATGATAAAGAGCTTGAAGCACAAAAGATTTCACTGTAGCCCCGACAAACAATCTTGCCGAACGTTCCCTTCGTGGGCAAAAGGTAAAAATAAAAATTTCAGGTCAATTTCAATCTGTTGAAACTGCTGGTTATTTTGCAGATATTCGTACTTACATAGAAACATGTTACAGAAATGGAATCAATACCTTTAAAGCATTGGTACGCTTGACTTCAGGCAATCCTTAAACACTATCAGAACTTTTATGCGAAGTTTGAACTTTGCATTGTTGTCGTGAGTTAATTACTATGATACGATAACAGAGAATAAATTATCTAGAAATAGAGGGAATTAGCTATGAACAAGATGAGACTTATCCGTGACAAAAAATGGTTTTTTCAATTCTATCCGTACCATCAAATGTATATGGATAGTGAATTAGTTAAGGGATGGGTGTCAATTAATTATTTGACAGATGGTGAAGAGCAATTTTGGAATTTTCTAGAAAAAGCAGGTCCGGTACCTGTTAGTGGGAAAGGAATGATTTGGCTTACAATTATTCCAGAGGATAAATCAAGATGCATTGGTGTATATTTTTTACCCAATCGTAAGGTCAGTGTTTGGTATATTGATGTGATTGAAGAAATCGGTATTGATGATGATGGAGTTATTTATTATATAGACAAATATCTGGATGTAATACTTTCATCGCAGGGAGATGTATGTATAAAGGATAGAGATGAGTTGGACGCTGCATATGCTTCCGGTGAATTGAGTACAATACAATATGAAAATGCATTACGCGAAGGAGAACTTATTGTAAATGAACTAGCTACTCATATTGATAAAACAGAGAAATATTGCATTGAAGTCCTAAAAAAAGCAGAAGAAATGATATCAAATGATCATTTCACAATATTTCTCGATGTCGATGGTGTATTAGACATTTATAATCAAAATATTGATATGCAAGAATTGATACCTCAAGCTGTTCAGAATCTAAAAGGATTAGTGAATAGGTCAAATGCAGATGTAGTTATCATTTCGGATTGGCGATATGGATCACCATTATTTAGAGAAAAAGCTCGTGTACGGGGATATGATAAATGTATTGCCAATTGGGATAATCTTATGGCGATTTTTTATAAAGAAAACATACAGATAAAGGATGTTACACCGTGGGATGATCACATTGAGAATAGGACAAGCGAAATCAAAATATATCTGGATAAACATCCGGAGATTAAGAGATACGTAATTCTTGATGATTGCTTTGGGGATAACTACGAAAGTGATGCAGATGTTTTAAAGCATCTGGTTTATATTGATGCAATGAAAGGATTACAACAAGAAAATCTTATTTCAGCATGTACCATTATGAACATGTTAAAATGAAAGGATTAAATAATGTTAGTTTGCATTCTAACATATAGGGCCTACCGGCACAGATAGCGTATGACACTACCAGAAATATTATTCTGGGACAGGGTGGAGAAATTCCATATTCTGATAGGCTCTGTCACAACATATTGTTGAAATTTTAGTATTTTTTACAGAGCAAATTTGCTCTGCTAAGTTTAAATTATCATTTAGTTCACAATAAATAATGTTTGTAAATTTTGTATCTTATAACTATGTTACACAGTATATGCTTAGTCAGTATGGTTGATATAATTAAATATTTTTTCTGCCTTATCAATTATTATTACCTTATTATGATATTGTTCTAAAAATGAAACTATCTTTGGTATATTTCTCTTTTGATATCTATTTGTCCAAATCAATAAATTTTTCAAGGATTTTAGTGCTTCTTTCTTTGATTTTTCTATACCCAATTTTCTTCTAATAAATCTTCTTATGATTCGGTAATTATAAACACTACGCTTTGTTTTTAAGATAAAAATGTAATCTGCTAATTCAAAACTATCCTTAAGCCAATCATAAAATACACCTTCTATTATCCAATTACTCTGTTCCAAAATCTTGCATAACTTTACAGTTCTTTTATCAACTGGCATTTTTGTGCCATATGATAGGGCCTCGTTGTCCCAGAATATATTGTCCAAATCGAAATGAGGAATTTTATATTGCTTTGATATTTTTTCAGAAATATAGGATTTTCCTGTACCACTACCACCAATAATATGAATTTTCACACTTATTCTCCTCACAACAAAGTTTTATTCTGCTTAAGGAATTACAGATTTACTCGATAATTCCTTACATTTTCATCAGTTGTTTATAAAAGATACGAATTACCTCTATAAGATTAATATAAGGCACTGTCACAACATACTGTATAAATCAATTTCAGATATTTAATGGTATTGATGGACGCTTTGCCAATTGTCTGAAGGGAACAGAAAGAATACTTGTCATTGCTTTTGCTAAGAGCAAATCAGCTTTTTCAAGCTGTGTATGACCTTTTATATCAAACCATGTATGCCATACAAGATAGTTGTTAAGGTATTTTGTAGCCACACCATTAAACTTATCGATAAACTTCTTAAGTTTTGTATGATAATTATTGATTCTTTGAATGTTGTAAATACCCTTTTTCTCTTTACCTGATTTTAGCTGAATTAACTGAATATTTTTACTTTTAGCAAATCTAACATAAGCATTCATTTTATCCGTACAATTCCTCTTTTATGTGCTGAACCACCACGTTTGCGAGCTTCTCTCGGTATTTTAAAGGAACTTCTCTTATGATTGCCTTTATATGAAACACGAAAAAAAGTTTCATCTGCTTCTATAATACCATCCAGTCTTGTTTTTTCAGCAGGTTGCTGGAGGGCATCCAGGAGTTTATGTCTCCATGCAAAAGCTGTATTTCGGTGAATACCACAAATATTCGCAGATTTACGTACAGAAAAACCATTCAACATACATTTAGCGAATGATTCCCAAATAGTAGGATTCTTGCGTGTTCCAGATGCAACTGAGTTTGTTGTTGCTTCCTCATCTATGTTCCGGTCAACGATGTTCACCTTTTGGGCTAGCTTTTTCTTTTTTTGAGGATGCTTTGGATTTTTATTATTTTCAAAATAGATCTTACTTTTTTATAAAATTCATGATATCCGCTCTTTCCAATATGTCAAAGCTAATACTCTTCTTTTGAATATAGTACAGTGTATGACACTTTTCCCAGTGAATCCCTTTGATGTTGCAAGTTCCACTATACTTAAATCCATAACCAGATATTTCATCCACTATTTTTTCTATTGTATATGCTTTCTTCTTTCCCTGCCTGTCTCTCCAGTTTCCCAGATGAACCGGTAAAATAGATAAACATCCACCTGGCTTAATAACCCGCTTTGCTTCCTCAAAAAGCATATATTTCAGCTTACCATCACCACCGTGCAGCATATCATAAAGAAGCATCAAATCAAATGAATCATCTTCAAACTCCTTTAAATCATACATGACTTTGTTTATGAGTTTCACATTTTTTACACTATCATTTTCCACTTTTTGTGACACTTCCTTTTGACTTACCGGATATCCATCCACTCCATAAATCATCCCATTAGGAAAAGCATTGGCAGCCGCAAACAAATATTCCCCAAATCCATAACCAAAATCTAAAACCCTTGGTATTTGGTTTCCATTTAACGGCATTTCCTGAAACAGCTGAACTCCTTCTTCTTTTTCCCAGAGCGCAATGTCTTCATATAAATGCTCAATTGTATTTGCATACTGATACTTTTGCATATTTTGACCTCTCTTTTCATTTGGGATATATATCTCCTACACACATAGCTACTTCTACCGTAGGAGAATCTGCAACTGTTCTTCCCACTTTTTATCCCACGTCACATTTTTCATGGTGGCAATTGCTGATATTCCATGTACTGTGGCCCACAAGTGTATAATCTGGATTTCTTGTTCATCCTTGGTTAAATTCTGCTCGTTATACTTATCGTACTCTAATAATACTTCTTTAAAATATTGATATGGCGGAAAATCATCTTTCCCGTCATCATCTAGCGACAAATGCGCCTTCATGCAGGGCTGAGCAAACAGAAAGGAAAAATATTGTGGATTCTGTAAAAAAAATAGAATATACGCCCGCCCTATTTTCAGCACACTCTCTTCGCTATATGGATTTTCGCATTGGGAAGCTGCGGATTTCAGGCTATCCATAAATTTCTCTGTTACATAATTCTGCATTTCTTCAATCATTTCTTCTTTCCCTGAAAAATGCGCATAAGGAGCAGCATTGCTCACACCGCACCTCGCTGCAACCTTGCGAAGAGAGAGTTTCTCCTCCCCCACTTCGTTAATCATTTCTATACCTGCTTCAATTAATGCGTTTTTCAAATCCCCATGATGATACGAACTATTTGACATGTTTTAACATTACCTCCAATGTTGCATCATTCTCTTCCCATAAAGGACTGTGGGCAGAATCCTCAAAGATATACATTTCCTTTTCTGGTGCAGAAATATTCTGGTACAGCTCTTCCACCAAGTTCACCGGACAGGTGTAATCATATCTACCTGAGATAAAATAAATCGGTATCATAAGCGGTTTTTCTTTGTCTACTGTGATCTCCGTAACCGCATAAGCACTATTCTGGCATAATGCTTTTCCTCTCCAAAAGTTTATCTTCTCATCTATTTTATAACACTTTGAGTAGATTTGGGGGAAAAATATCTCTAATGCATCAGAGCGCATCTCTCTGGTCGTTGCACAACCTGCCATAAGCAGTGCATTCTCCCAATCGGTTTCAATATTATCATAGTTGTATACAATAAGCTCCCCATTTTCCTCTTTTACATGCTTATTGATTAGCCTTAATCCACTACGAAGATTATTCTCTTCGAAATATTCTTTCAAGTAGGGATAACCGGCAATATGTCGATTGCCACATTCCTGCGCCATCGCAAAATAGCAATAAAAATTCTCCGGACAATCCTCAGCTATTCGCATCCCAAGCATTGTTCCTCCAGAGTGTGCCATTAAGTATACTTTCTCCTTTCCAAACCGTTCCTTCAGATATTCAGATACTTCCACCACATCACTTTCCAGTTTTTCCAGAGTAACGTCCTCCGGTCTCAAGCTTGAATCATAGGATAATCCCTCTCCATAATAATCCCACCAGCATACTGTAAAATACTCTTCTATTTTGTTATCATAATACTCGTTTAGCCAGTATTCTGGTACTCCAGGACCTCCAGAAATGAATAATAGCACCGGATTATCAACATTCTTTCCACGGATAATCATGCCGTTTTGTCTACCACCTATTTCTATAAAAGTTCGTTCTGCCACGCTTCCTTCCACTATATTTCCATTTTCATCTAAAAAATCCTTAATATCCCCTTTGCTTGTAAATAAAACTGAAATAATAAAAACAAAAACAATTAGCATAATAATAATCAATATGATCCCTGCTGCCTTCAAGATTTTCTTCATCCTTTCTCCCATTCGTATGTTAATATGCATACATACTTTTTTCCTCTTTATCTTTACACTGTAAAGTTTGTTATAATATTACCCCCTAATGTTTACAGTGTCAAGTTTAAATAATATACTCGGATGAGATGCAGGCTATTTTTGATATGTCTAGATCATAGATAAATGGACAGAATCATGCGGCTCCATCTTTATATATATGAAAAGAGGACTTGTCATCCTCAAGAATGACAATGTCCTCTATCCTAATTTGAAATATTCTTCCCAGCACCATCATATTATCAAGGGTGGGGAGTGTTTTACCGGATTGCCATTTATAGATGGCCTGCGGGCTTGTGTCGAAGTATTCACTAAGCTGCTCCACTGTCAGCTGTCTGGCTTTCCGCAGTTCTTTTATCTTTCTGCCTGTTGCCGCCATGTCTATGGATACGTAATAAAACTCCTTCATTGTGTGCCTCCTTACGGTATTGTTAACAACGGGTAACAGATACAATGCTCTCTGGAATATCCATTTCGGCACCGCTGCCGTCTGAAGAACATCAGGCTTAATTTCTTATTATCTGCTGCAATAGCAGAATATAAAATTACCATATACCGTAATAAATTGCAATCTACATTTCATAATTTAATCAAAGGTAAGTATTGTGAAACATAATTAGTGAGCGATAAATGTAAATGATGATAAGTCTACTTTGTGTCTGTGACTAATTCAGTCAGATGCTTGATAACGTTTTATGAAGCTGGTCTTTTCTTTCATTGTTACTTTCAAAACCCATATCACGCGTCCCTGTATTAAATCCTGACGATACTCTGCTTCTCAAATCTTTATCCCGCTTTTTTCTCTTCTTCCTTGTCATATGCGCCATTTTAATACCCTCCAAATCAACCATGTTTAGGATTGTATATCATAAAAGGCTGACAAAAAATTAACCTGTGGTTTAAAACCACATAAGGAGACAAATCACAAACCCGGAGTTATTACACCCAGATATCCATCCAGTGCCGCCATTACAATAATAATCACTCCCATGGCTACAAAGGCACCGGCAAAACGCCAACCCTTCAATCCGGCAAAATCCTTTAAATAAATAATGTAAAGAATGGCCTTCCATATTAGGATACCTCCAAATACAAAGTTAATCAGTATCCCCCAGATGGTACTGTTCCAAAACACATAAAAAAATACTTCTGTAACCGGTACTACTACTGCGCAGACAGCTGTTGGGTAGTAAGTGGTCCCCCAGGCCTTCAAATGACCCATAAATGTGGATTTACTGCCATAGCACTTACATACCAGCCAGAAAGCCAGACAGATTATTACATAGGTCAATGCGCTAAAAGCCGTTACTTTTAACATTTTAAACACATTCCATGCAGAAGGGAACTCACTAAAAAAGTGTGACAATATCTGAACAAAAACTGCATTCAAAAGGGCTGTTACAGCCACAAGTGTGCAGGAAACTGTAAATTTACCTCTCTGAAAAGCATCCGCAGGATGATTCAGAGCTTCCAAAAATATTTTCATATTCAACCTCCAATCAATCCAAGAAAGAAATCTGTATACTTTGCTCCAAAAATCAGCGTCAGAACTAGGGTTTGCAATGCTGACAATGCAAAAGCACACCGCCACGGATAAACATAAACTATCTTCTTTAATTTTTGAAGTAGGGAATCATCCTCTTCTTTACATTCCTCCATTATGTGACAAAGCATTTTTTCTTTTTGGATCTCTGTTGGATTAGAATCCTGTTTTAAAACTGTAAAT
Source organism: Lachnospiraceae bacterium (assembly GCA_035271185.1). Taxonomy (GTDB): domain Bacteria; phylum Bacillota; class Clostridia; order Lachnospirales; family Lachnospiraceae; genus Acetatifactor. The sequence continues at coordinate 23,577 of DATERV010000086.1, forward strand.
GCTTTCTGGAACGAATTGTCTTGCTGATTCATTATGTTTCCTCCTGTTCTATGATTCGTCTGTACTTCTTGACAAAAGCAGCTTTGGCACGGTACAGCAGGCTTTCGATTGCCTTTGGGGACTTTTCTAATATCTCTGCTATCTCTTTCACACTTTTATCATCCATATATTTTAATGTTAGAATAATTTCATACTGTTTGGGTAATTGGGATAAGCAAGTACGAATGTTTTCCTTTTCCAATGCTTTAATCTGCATTTCCTGCACATCCTGACTGTCATCCGGCAGGTTTTCATAGATTTCATCATCCAGACAAGCAATTTCCATCTGTGAACGATACTGTTTTCGGTAAAAATCATTTAATAGATTTCTGGCAATACTAAAAATCCAGGTCCTTTCCGATGACTGTCCCCTAAATCCTGACAATGCCTTATATGCCTCCACAAATATCTCCTCAGTCAAATCCTCAGCTGTGGTCTGGTTTAGCCCCGTCCTCAGATAGATGAACGAATAAACTTCATCTACATGGGCTTTATATATAGATATGAACTTCTGGTCCTTTTCTTTTTTTTCTATGCCCATTTTCATTTCCTCATTGGATGGAAATTTGTTTGTTCAATAACACCATGTCTTTATAACTAACTTCCAACTTTAATGTACCGGCAACAACATTTTCTGCTTCCAGTTCATAAACAATAATATCCTGGAGGTCCTTTTGAGTTGCCTTGGTCTCTCTCTTTATTTCGGCATCATTCAAATACCACTTTACACCATATTCCATTCCCTGAGGACTCTCAATAAAGTGAATACTTGCATATACCGTTTTTCCGGCATTCAAAAACTCCGGTTGGTCAGCTGCTTCTAAATCATCCTGTACCAGATAGCTTTCATTCGCAATGACATAGGTTTGTATAGTATCGTCGTTTCCAACGCAACCGGACAGCAACAACACGAGAGAAAGTAATATAAGAAGTAATACAATTCCTTTTTTCATCCTTTTTCCTCCAATAAAAATTATGTCTATCTATTCTCCATAGTTTAGTTCATCCTGCCTACGAAACACCAGATATGCCAGGCTCCAAAAGAACAAGATGCTAACTGAAAAGACAATTGTGGCAATACCAAAGTAGGATTTATCTGACACGTCTGATAGGGCCTGCATCATAACACCTGGTGCAATGAGACTCATTTTATTGATTGTCTCAGTCGACCATCCTGCAATCTGGCCTATGCCTTCAAGCAGCATGACAAACAGTCGGGGCATGAGAAGCAGTCCAATTGCCAGGCTCCATATCAAAGCAGCTTTGGAAGAACGTGCTAATACAGAAATAAAAATACCAACTGCGGCAAACACCATAATATATCCCCACAAAGGCAGCAAATACAAGAAAAGCACAAGAATATGGGACCAGTCCTTGCTAAGGCCAATGATGAAACAAGTTACGGGAATTAGATAAATCATGGCCAGAACCAGCGACATGACTGCTATTACCAAAATTTTTGCTACAAAAATCTTGGATTTAGAAATACCGGAACAGAGGATACAGTCCATCACATTATGCTCCCGATCAGAAGATATGAGATCAAAGTAAACCGACAGAATGGCCCATGAACCAAAAATCATGTGAGGTAAAAAAAGTGCTATAAATTCTACCTGGTTGTTTGCAATTAGTTTTGTTTTTCCTCCAGAAGTAAAAAAGAAAAATACACCTACGGCTGCAAGTACAAGCCAAATCACCCAAGCTCGCAGATTCATAGCTTTCTTAAAGTCACGTCTAAAGAGAACATAAACACTTTTCATGGATGCTGGACCTCCTCCCCAATATGCAATTTTTCCTTTACAAGGTTCTTCATATTGGATACTGTCACCTCATAGATTTTGATGTGCATACCACTCAGTTTTTCAATGAACTCCGGAACTTGTTCTTTTTCCATCTGTACTGTAATGGTTGTGCCGTCCTCATTCGCATAAATAGAATGGTTTGCAGTGAGTGTCTGCAACACATCCTTTGCTATGGGAGATGTTTTTACAATATAATAGTTCGTCAGTTCATGATTGTAGGTCAGCCTTCCCTTTTCAAGAATGGCAATATTGGTACAGATTTCGTCCATGTCCTGTAGGATGTGAGAAGAAATGAGTATACTTTTTCCCATTATGTGAAGTTCTTTTATCATACTCTTCATCTCATAGGTTGCACTGGGATCCAGCCCGGCTGTTGGTTCATCCAGTATATAGAACTCCGGATTGCCTATCATGGCAAGTATTATTTGCATTTTTTTCTGCTGTCCGGGTGACAGATGCCTAACTTTCTTTGTAGGATCAAGATGTAGCCTTTCACATAGTATGATACTTTCTTTACTCTCACTGTTTCTCAGCTTTGCAAACATGCAAATAGTTTCTCTCACTGTATTTCCATCATCAAAACGACAGCTTTGGGGCATATATCCAATGATAGGAACCTTTATACTAACAGTACCATTTGTGGGCTTCATTAACCCGCTAATCACCCGCAGCAGAGTAGTTTTTCCTGCACCATTCTGCCCGATTAAGCCATATACTTCACATTTTCCAATTGACAAATCAATGTCTCGCAGAATTTCGTTTTTTCCAAATGATTTACATACCCGGTTCACTTGCAATACACAAGAACTCATTATTTAACTCCTCCTTTCAAATTAGTTTCTTTCTGCTCTGAAAGGATAGTTGTAAATGTAGTAGAAATCATTCGCATTTTCTAATTTATATATTTTTCCATAAAAATTAGCCGGGTAACCCCGGCTTAATTTCCATCTTCTCTTTTATTCGCAGACTACCGCTGTGCCGGAAGCTGTGACCATAAGCATACCATTGTTTGCCCCAAGCACTTCATAATCAATATCCACGCCCACCACAGCATTGGCTCCCAGCTGTGCTGCACGACTTTGCATTTCATACATTGCCTGTTCTCTAGCCTTAATTAACTCTTCCTCATAGGACCCGGATCTTCCACCTAGAAAATTGGTAATACCGGCTGCAAAATCCCTGATAAAATCAACACCTGAAACAACCTCTCCGAATACGACTCCCCTATACTCAATAATCCTTCTACCTTCAATTTGTGGCGTGGTTGTAATAATCATTTTTTTCCTCCAACTTCTTTATTTACTTATTTTTTATCACATATGCAGAATAGATATTTTATTGTATCATAATGATATCATAATCGCTATTGTTTACTTTTTCGCCTATTCCTTCACCTATACTTGTATCTTTCCATTTTTCGATGAACGAAAGAAGCGCAAAAATAACATTTTTTCTCCTTGGATCAATTATGAGTTATTTACTATATTCGTGCCCAGAATTCATGGTTAATAGTCTGCTTTTAGCTATGTTTGAATACATACATGCTTGAATGTATTGGGTCAAGTCCTACTTTGAAAATTACCCCATTCTCATTTCCCGTGAGGGAAGTGACAAAAGTTCCGCTGTCAAACTTGTAAATAGAGAGATTTTAATCCACACTTCCCGTGAGGGAAGTGACAAAAGGCGGTGGACGAACATGACATGTTAAGCGAAATTTCAATCCACACTTCCCGTGAGGGAAGTGACAGCCATGAGTGATCTAATTGAGAGAATAAAGCAGAATTTCAATCCACACTTCCCGTGAGGGAAGTGACGAGGGCTCATTCACTCTTGAAAGATACCTTGTAAATTTCAATCCACACTTCCCGTGAGGGAAGTGACAAAGAGGTGAAACACTTGTAATGGTTGATGAAGAATTTCAATCCACACTTCCCGTGAGGGAAGTGACTTGTTGAACATACTCATGCACCGATTACGTTCAAAATTTCAATCCACACTTCCCGTGAGGGAAGTGACCCATGTATTGACTTGATATCCATTCCATTCAGTAGATTTCAATCCACACTTCCCGTGAGGGAAGTGACTAAATGCCCTCAAGCATCGGGGTTAGAAAACCTTATTTCAATCCACACTTCCCGTGAGGGAAGTGACCTTTGCAAAGGTTTTTAACAAATTCCGGATCGAATTTCAATCCACACTTCCCGTGAGGGAAGTGACTAGTCAAAAGCCAGAGTCCGCTTACTTGATGTTAATTTCAATCCACACTTCCCGTGAGGGAAGTGACCAGTAAGATAACCGACAAGGATGTCGTTATAAAGATTTCAATCCACACTTCCCGTGAGGGAAGTGACATTGGCACATGATCCTCAATAACCAAAAATCAGAATTTCAATCCACACTTCCCGTGAGGGAAGTGACGAAGGTGCAAAGCTGTGGTTTAACTGTAACCCAATTTCAATCCACACTTCCCGTGAGGGAAGTGACACTACTTATGATGAGACCACAGCCACATCCTTTGGATTTCAATCCACACTTCCCGTGAGGGAAGTGACGCCATTCAATCATCTTTGTAACGTCTTCTTCCTTATTTCAATCCACACTTCCCGTGAGGGAAGTGACGGATTGGGAATCATTTCACCATCGGATGTGATGAATTTCAATCCACACTTCCCGTGAGGGAAGTGACTTATTATGAGCCATCAGAATTTGATCAGAAAATTATTTCAATCCACACTTCCCGTGAGGGAAGTGACCCGTCTATAGAGGATAGCAACCTCTATACTGATATTTCAATCCACACTTCCCGTGAGGGAAGTGACGTAAATAGTGATAATTATACCTATGATATAACAATTTCAATCCACACTTCCCGTGAGGGAAGTGACATGGAAACGTTTTAAAGGCATATACAAGCGACATTATTTCAATCCACACTTCCCGTGAGGGAAGTGACAGGTTTTTGATGTAATAGCACAAGTAATGGACAGATTTCAATCCACACTTCCCGTGAGGGAAGTGACGCAGAAAATCATTCTGTTTGCCTTTCAAAACAGAATTTCAATCCACACTTCCCGTGAGGGAAGTGACCGCAAATTTTGCCAAATAATCATCAACTAATTGTTCTAAAACTGTATAAGATTAACAATACAGTATAAAAAATGAGCAATAATTGAATCTTATCGTAAAAAAGTAATATAAAATTTGGTGCGATAACTCCAGTTTTCTATGTTAACACCATCATCGCACTATACCACATATGAATCGCATCTCTTTTATACAATCAAGACACCCTCTGCATGGTATGAAGTTTTTATACCATAATGCTCAACTTTTGTCTCATATTTGTTTCCTAAATAATAAAAACGCAAGCTGTCCTGCTCAGTATCAATCAGATTTACAAGTTCATCCTTTAATCGCAATGCTTGTGAAGCATCAACTATACACTCAAAAACAGAATTTTGAACTCTTTGTCCATAGTTTATGCATGATTTTGCGACTTTACGTAATCTAGCACGCCCTGCGGCATCTTGTGTCGAAACATCATATGTAACCAACAGTAACATAGTATTACCATGCCTTTCCCATTTGAGTTTATTAAAGCTGCAATTTCATTTGGTTGAACAATGGAATGTTGTCATCCTATACTTACTTCCACAAAAAAGGAGGATATTCTTGCAAATCTCCGCGTATAGTCCTGGCCAGCAATAATGCTTGAATATGCGGAACTAATCCCCATTCAGTTTTCTCCTGCAAATATGGATGAATTATCTTTTCTTTCTTATGATTCTGCCAACTTGTAAAAAATTGTTTTCTTCCCTTTTCATTAAGCAATACCGCACCATCTGACTGTTCTACAAAATCATTGCTTTGTATCACTCTTGTATTGATAAGGGTCAATACAAAGCGCTCTGCCATAATGCCTCTTAATTCTTCCATTAGGTCTAATGCCAATGATTGTCTTCCTGGCCTATCTCTATGCATAAAGCCTACATATGCATCAAGTCCAACACCTTCTAATGCATTTGCACATTCATTTGCAAGAATTGTGTAAGCGAATGAAAGAATAGCATTTATTTTATCTAATGGTGGTCTTCTGTTTCGTGTTGTAAAAGTAAAATCTTCTTTCTGGTTAATAATTAGCTCATCAAATACTGAAAAATATTGACTTGCCAACTGTCCTTCTAAACCCCTTAAATTATCCAGAGAATTACTTCCTCTAATTTTTTTAAGACTTTCTTGTAATTCATTAGATACAGACTTTATTTTCTCCAACTCTACTCGAAAACCATTATCTCGCACTGTTCGTTCTAAACTCCATCGACAATTATACACCTTTCCTAAGATCATATTTTTAGCATAACTACAGCTTCTTTGTTCATCATCCGAAATACGATACTGTTCTTTTCTCAAAAGTACATTTCCATATGTTTTTCCATGTATTCTTGCAAGAAACTTTCCATTAGGCGAAAAAAAGGCGAGTCCTATATCTCTTTCCGCACATGCACCCATTAGAGCAGGGGTTCCACCCTTATATGTAAAAGATATAATATTCTCCAATGTATGCAATGGGAAACGACCTAATGTCTCTTTTCCGGATAGAATAACAATATTGTCACCATCCACTGTAAGATAGCCATCTTCTGAAAGAATAAATAATGTATTTAACAGTTTTCTCATTTATCCTCCCCTCTCATATGCATCTGTATATAATCTGCTGGCATTGGTAATTTTTTCATTTTTGGAATACATATTTCAACTAAAGAGCAGGCTTGGCACTTTTTACTGGTTTTCACCATCGGAGTATGGCCCTTGCGATACAAATCATGCATTTCCATAATAGTTTCCACCAGTTTCTCTCTGATTTCCTTACTAAATTCAACTGCCATTCGATGCCTGCTCTCTCCATAATACAAGAATCCATCCGTTATGTTTGTAACAAACATCTCCTCCAAACACATTGCCTGTAGGCACAATTGCATGACATCTTCCTGTCCTTCTTTTGGCATACCCCTTTTATACTCAACAGGAACTACTCTCCATTTTCCTTCATAACCACGCAAATTAATTCCATCATCACTTTTGTTAAATTCCACAACGTCGCATTGTCCGGATACTCCTAACCTTCTAGAAAAAATTCGCAGTCCACGAGCAGTCAGGAGATTTCCACGTAATTCAAAAGAATCCTCCTGATGTGCCCGTTTATGCATAATGTTACCTGACGTAGTCCTATAATTTTCTGCCCATTGTTGTTCAATATGTATTAATGCCCATTGTCGCTTGCAAAAGAAATAGTGTTGTACCCCTGATAACATCAAATAATCTTCTTCATCAAATTCCATTGATAATCTCCGGTTTAAGTCCTTCCAATGGTTCTATAGTAATCTTAAAATCATTTATTGATGTTGGATAAGTAACTGTATCTTTAGCCTTAATTTGCAGTGACTTATGCACTTTAGCTGATGAATATTGTCCAATTTTATTATTGTGTTTCCACCAATAGACTTGTACAACCTCCATACTTCCATCTGGTCTTGCTGAAGAACAATCATTAATAAATAATGTACGGAGGCATTCCTTGACTTTATCAGCATCCTCCTCTGTAAATCCTGTCTTCTCAGCTAACTGTACATTGATAGAACCCTTAATCTCATATACGCCAAATTCTACCATATGTTTTGAACCCATCGTGTCAGAGCCCTTCTTCTCTCCTGGTTCACTATTGACACTTTTTGTAATCTGCATACTGTTTACATCAATAGGTAATATGCTCAATGCCTGATGTATCGAAACCGGTCCTCTTACTCCAACTGAAACACTATCCTTCTCTTTATCACCTTTAAATGCAAAAACCTGACCAAAAGTTCTTACATCCATCCATGTTTCGCATGCCTGTACAGCATAATCATCACTTGAAGAAAAGTTTGAAATAGTAGAACTTGCACGCTTACTTAAGCTATCATATCCGTCATCGCATCTTTCAGATGACTGTACAAATATTCTTTCTCCCATATCCTGCATTCTGTTTCTTATTTTTCTTTTAATGCATACATCAGAAATTTCGCCATTTCCGGAATACGTAATTCTAGGTCTGTTACCGTTTAACGGATCCCCATTGGGGTTTGCATGATCCACTGTAATAATCACTGCAAAATCAATTTTGTTCATTAACATACTCATAATTCTTCCTCCCTTTTCTATGCTTTTTTCTGATATAAAGCATTCCGTTGTGTATAGTATCCAATTAAATAAATATCTTCAAGGCTTTTATTCAGAACCGAAACATCTTCTTTCTGAAATAGACATACGATATCTGTTAACATTTTTTTATAGTATTCCATTGTACCTATTGACATTTTCTGATAATACGGATTTAATGCTTCCTCAAGAATTTTCCACGTATGCATGGGATGATTCACATAAGCTGCCTGCAATCTCACTGCATTGGTAACTCGTGCTGCCTCTCCTCCCATTGCTGTTTTCTCAATTATTTCTGCTACGGCAAGTAGCCGTCCAAACAGATAGCTTCTATCTGTATTACGCAAATCAAGTTCCATCATTACTCCCCCTTCTTTTGCATTTTTTTGATTGTGATACTTTGCTATTAATCCACATGCTGTTGAAAGAACTTTTTCATAGTTTCCCCTGTTTTTATATGCAAGTGGCATTGATGCTCTCAATACAGTATTATGAACAATGTCCCATGGTAAGGGTGCTCCATCCAAGATACAATAATAAATTCTCTGGGATTGTTCTTTAAGTACCTTATCATTCACGTCAATATATGCTCCCTGTTCTACCCCGTATGAATATTGGACAATTTGTTTAACAGACGGAGTCTTTACTCTGTTATATGGTTTTTTATCCACTCCAAAGTCTGTATAGCGCCAACAACATGATTCATTCCAATCTTGCAGTCTTAATAAAAAATCTGAAGCCTTCAATTCATTATAATAAGTGATCGATAATCTTCCTGTAGTTGCAGCATCTAAACCTATTACTACAATATCATCCGTTGCATCTAATGTTTTGGCATATCCATTAATTACTGCATTTAACTTCCTTCTATACTCCTCCTGTGTATAGGCAATGGCTGTATCATCATCCTCCATCGCGAACGAATCATTTAAATCCGGAACCTTTTTACCTTTTGGATTCCAACAGATATAAGTACGTTTATCCTGTACACCGACTGTGATTCCTTGTTTGGCAGCAAGCCATGTTAATGCACTATGTGCTTTTTGTGACGCTTCATAACTAACAGTACAGGCCTCATCAGCTGTTAAAAATCTGCCTCTAAAAGTAAAATTTGATGTATCATTTGCAGATATTAGTTTTGCTCCATAGTTTGCTTGTAAAATTCCTTTGGGATGATTATTGGTTATCGTCGCTTCTTCCCCAGTAGCAAAACAGATATCTTTTAAACCAGACTGTTGAGATAAATAATATTTGGTAAAACAATCCATCAATGAAGCATCCTGCCATGTCCTTCCTGACCCTTCATTATCTCCAGATAAAATAATAAATCGTACCATAACTTTTTCATATGGTTGTCCCATAATTTTCCCAGAAGACAGCTTTCTATTCTCGTCAAGCTGGATAAGTCCACTTTGAATCAAATCATCCATCATACATTTTTTTATAATATATTGGTAAACAGCCACTACTTTTGCATGTGAATATTCTGAATTTTTCCACTTTTCAAGATTTTTGGAATATTCGCTAAACTTGCTTATACACCTTTGAATTATCTTCGTATCAGAAATATAGTCCGCATAATCTCCTGCCACATAGGATAAAGTGTCACTTAATGCATGAGGAGCTGTTCCACTAGATCGACTTGCCGAAGATTCCGTCACCGGAATCAATGTTTTGCAAGCCTCCTTTTCAACAGTTATTGCCTTAAGGAAATTTCCAGCAGAATCTATGATAATTTCAAGCTGTGCATTAACCACCATATGCGCCACTACGGATAAAGTAGCTTCTTCTCCTGCTTTTCCTGCCATTGCAATGTTATTCTCATAGGTTTGATATAGCATGTTTATCCATGACATTTAGTTCATCACCTCCAATTCTGTTAACTCTGTAAAATTATTGTATTTCTTTCCAAATAGTTTGAAATTCATCTCTCTGATTGACTTATGAATACATTTTTCCGGTAAGGGATATGCTATCACACCTTTTCTCATAGAAGAATTCCAAAGATTTGTAGTCATTCTTCCAAAGGTTTCATCTGAATATGCTTCGTCTGCATATGTGATTCCATGATACATAATACCGAATGCTAACTCATCTACTTTATCATAGAATCCTTCTCCATCTCCAAACACGCATGGTTCCACATATGCTTGACATTCTCTGCAACCAAGAAACACATCTCTTCTACCACCACGTGCAATCATTCGTTTTGCAATATTATGATGTTTATTTTCATCGCGATCCTGTTCCAATTCTGGTCTATTCTCATTCCAGATAAAATGAGCCTTTACTTGATAGCGACAATTTCTCAGATAAGTGTAATATGATAAATCATTTGCTGATTTACTATACTTTATAGGACGAACTCCTTTTGTCTCCATTTGAATCTGATTCATTACCCGCACCTGATCAATAATCCAAATAATTGTTGGCTTCCAATACACGCTATGAAGTATACCTTTGATAGCTTCATACGTTGGAACCTGATAGGAGCATTTTTCCGAACCCATTCGCGTAATAGGGTCTGAGAATAATGCATACTCTCCATATACCTCAAATTCTACATAATTATCATGTTGCATGTACTTCCTCCTTTCTACTAAATCATATAGTTATCCAGACAAACTCCTAAATTGGGCTCATACCACTGCTTTAGCAGTGTAATGAAATAGCCATTCTCATCAGTGTGAAGCATCCCCCCATTCTGCATTTTTGCAATTTGATTCTCCCATATCTGAACTGAATACTGTTTTGCTCTACTTAGCACTTGTTTTTGATATACTAAATCGAACTTTGCTTTGGCTGAGCACAAATCATTGATGATATCTATTGCTGCTTCGTTATATGGAACTATAACATCAACTGTATTACTGTCATATACTTTGAAATTCTCTCCTGCCGTTAAAAAAGATTGATTCAAAAAATAATTGTATTGCTGACTTTCTTGAAAATTTGCATGTTGTTCATTGGCTGCTAACAGATAAAAAAGTTTGTCCTGTATTCCAAACTTATCTTTTATCTGATAAGCCAAATGGTTTTCATTTGAAAGTTCATTGAATAACTTTATATAGTAATCCCGAATACTTTCCTGACTTAATAAATTATTATGAAAACGTCCCTTGTTTTTTTCAAAAGCCTGCAGAAAATTTATTGTGCATTCCTGAGCCAATTGAATATCTTTTAGTGGCCCTAATCTTTCATTTTTTAAATCAACTAAATATACATTACAGATGTGAGGAAATTCGCCACTTCTATTGCATCGTCCTGCTGCTTGTGCCAGATTATCCATTCCTGCAATTATACGTATTACACTTTCAAAGGAGAAGTCTATTCCTGCCTCCACTAATTGAGTGGCAACACATATCATTTTTTGTCTGCCTTCAAGACATTCGTTTATCCTAATCAATGTATCCTTTCGATGTTGCATGCACATTGACGTTGATAAATGAAATAATTCGTATCCAACATTATTTACCAATGACAGTCTCTTGAATAAATCTACTGCTTCTTTCTTTGTATTGCATATGATAAGTAAAGACTGTGCATTACATAATATTTTCTGTCCAAATTCAGCAAGTACTTCTATTGTCATTTCTGAGCTCGTACAATTCACTATTTTTGTTCTTCTGAACACTTCTTTCATTTCCTTGTTCATCCAAACCATATCTGCTGACTCTGATAACTTTAATGGAAACTTGACCTTCTCAAAGCAGGGTTGTGTTGCGGATGATAAAACAATTGTAGTATGAAAAAAGCATGTCAGAAAATTAGCTGCCATATTAAACATATAAGTCATTTTTAAAGGAATGGATTGCGCTTCATCAATAATAATGACACTGTCGGCGAATGCATGCATACGTGCTATAAAAGTTGTCCTATTTGAAAATAAGTTCATTAATAATTGATACAAGGTTGCAATAATAATGGGTTTTTCCCAAAACTCTTCAAGCAATTGTATTTCTTGTAATTCAACGCCATTATCTTTACTATGTATAATATTGGAATGATACTCACCAATTTGGTCTTTCTCTTCAATATGATTTCTAATAACCTCGCTATTTTGATCCATGACACTCAAAAGAGGAATTGCGAATATTATTCTTTTTTTCCTGGTCATTTCTGCCAGAGTGAGTGCATAACGTAAAGTGGACAATGTTTTTCCTGCGCCCGTTGGTACCGAAAGCCTGTAAATACCGTTACCATTCATAGCAAATTGTTTACATTGATCGGATATGGCCTGTCTTTGCCTGTTAATCAAAGTATCCTTTTTACCTTCCATTAATTTTTTTTCAAGATAAAGTAACTGGGTATGCCAAAATTCTGTAGAAATACTTTCATTTGGATGAGATAGACCATACATATACTCTATTGTATCCATTCTGTCTGCATAAATTACTGCTGATAATACCATCCTGGTAAGCATTCCAAGCTGATAATGGACTGAACTCTTCAGATTGCTATTTACATAATCACATCGAACTTTTTCAAAAAAGTATTTCACCTCATTTACTGCCAGCAAAAAAAGAGAGTCAATTCGTTGCTCTGAAATACAGTCAATAAAATATCTTTTCAGTGCCACCGCATATTGAATCTCTTCTCTGTCAGTATCTAAACGATGGGCAAAACCATTATTATTATTCAAATCAACAACATCGAACTCTCCATGATGAGCTCCAATTGCATATGCGATAATTTCACTGGTCATTGCCTCATAGCTTTTTTGCTTTCCATGAAACTTTTCAAGTACATAAATAGTCCCTGCAAATGTATGATTTACAGACCCCGGACAGACCTTCTCTCCCATACTTGCTTTGATAAGATAGTTCTGAAAAAGATCCGAGTATTTCCCCATATCATGTAATACCCCTGCCAAATAAGCAGTATACTTAAAACCATTGTCCTCCATGATTGCAGAAGCATATTCTGCTGCATGAATACAGTGCTCTTTTAATGGTTGATAAACAACCACATCCGCATTCTTTTTACTATGTGCAATATACTTTTCCCCCATACTTATCCCCATCTGCGTGCTTTAGCACGCATACAATCAAAACCAAAGTGAAAGATTTATCTTTTTCACTCTTTTCCCTTTATTTACATTAACTATAACCACAGCTTGTTAACAATAAAATAATCTCATATCCGTAGTCCCGATTTCTGTACTTTCATTAGGTACGTAGAGTTAATATATCTTCAGACAAAATTCTATAATTATTGTAGTGCTCCCATTAAAATTGGAGGCAATAAAAAAGCCGCCACTTATAGAGGGACGGCAAAAGATGTCTGATATTATGCTATAAAATTTCCCCCATAACCCTAATTCCCCCAAACCAAAGTTTAAATAAAATATAACACATAATATTGCTTATTACTACCTTTTTTTACGTTCTTTTCTATTCCGTAAAAAAAGCAGGATCTAAGGGAAGCAGCATTCCCGACCGGTTTTTGACAGCTTGCATATAGTCCTGAATATTGTTTAGTTTGTTTTGAAATGCCATTCCGCCACCAAGTAAATCCACACTGTGAATGTCGGAGCCTGCGGTTTGGGGGAAATTATACTTTTGGGCATAAGCTTCCGCCTGTCTATCGAACGACCCGCCCACTTGGGGACCATATTTTGGCACATGGGACGCATTAAGTGTCTCCACGCCATCCACATATTCCGGAAAAAGACGTATTTCAGGAATATAAAATTCTTCTCTGAATGGGTGTGCATGAATCACCATACCCCCATCTGCATGGACAAGTGCATACTGCTCTTCTATGGACGCATCTCTGATCTGGGGGTGTGCAATCAGCCACTCTTGATCCAGTCCATAAACCAAAAAGTCTGTTCCCTGATAGGAAGCTTCCCAGCCAAAAAATACCTGTAAACCTATTTCATCTCCAGTCCTCTTTGCCAATTCATAGCTCTGGCAATATCCTTGAACCCACTCCTTCCAGGAAAGCTCTCTGTCGATTGAAGTATTTCCATAGAAGAAATGTTCTGTCACAAAGATTCCTGTATATCCTGCTTCCTTACAGGCATACGCCATTTCTTCCGGTGTGCTCCTGCCACATGCACTTGCCTTGTTTGTATGCAGATGTGTTTCATATGCATAAGGATATTCCATACACAAATTCAGTTTCCTGCTCATGTTTATTCCTCCGACCGTATCTCTTCAAATCTCTATTTATCTTAATCTTTGCGTTCTTTCATAATCTATCCATAATATCTATAGTGTCATCGCACTCCATCGTTTTTCTTTACTTCCCTTGCTTTGAATCATAAACATTCACTCCGTACAGATCCTTGAAATACAGAGCAATTCCTTTATATCCCCATTCCTGGGTGGCTGCTCCATCCTCTAAGGCAACTGCCATAGGAACAAAGCCCCAGCGAATGCCTTGTCCCTCCATATACCCATTGGCACAAGGAGTATGATATACTGCATATTCTCCCCTTTCATACCCCATCATTACAGCCATATCTGCATAATTTACATCTGTAAGAGCACTATAGCCTTCTGCTTCAAAGTAAGAGGCACTGTTCTCCATAAACTGATTATTTAAAAAGACTACTACCTCCTTGTCATCTGAGGTTAACTGCATCACATAATCAGCAGCTTCTGCACAATATATTTCTGCCTGATAAATAAAATATTCATTGGCATCAATGCGAAAAGTAAAATCAAAGGTCAGATAATCAGAAAATCTAAGAACCCAAAAAGCTTTCTCTCCACTTTCTTTGGTACTGTCGATGAGGTTATAGTACTCAGCATAGATAATATTTTTCTCAATATTATAGGCAGACAGATCAGGTATCATTTTGTATTGTATGATGATATCCAACGCTTCCCGCACACTTTCAAGCAGCTGTTCATCTGTCATTTCGGCACCGGTCAGATAAAGAGTTCTCTTCAACGAGTCTTTTTCACTGAGGGCCTCCATCATCTGCTGAACCTGCTCATACACAGTCAGGTCTATGGGATTTTCAAAGTTAAAATTCTCTCGATCTATGACATGTACTTTATCCAGATCTTTATTATCCACAATAGTACTGTATAACTGCGGCATGAGAAAGGTTCCCAGTACCAGGATAAGCATGGATAGAATGCCAATTAAATAATCCAGTATATTACTGAACTTTGCTGTTTTCTTATTCATGTGTGACCTCCTGCCTGGGGAATATCACCCATACTGTAGTACCTTCCCCTTCCTTACTGGTAATATACCACTGGGCATGATGTACTTCAATGATTCTGCTACATAGGGTCATTCCAAGACCTGCTCCCCCTTCCCTACGGGAGCGGGATTTATCAACCATATAAAAGGCTTCTGTTACTTTATCAATCTCATCTTTGGGCATACCGCATCCATTGTCCCGCACGGTCAATTCATAACCATCCTGTTTATTACTACCCTGGATCCATATTTCCCCATTTTCCGGTAACGCTTTTCTGGCATTATCAATCAGGTTAACCAGCAAGGAGATGAGCAAATCCTGTTCTCCTAGGATGGTTCCTTCCTCCACCTGGGAATGACAAATACTATTCTTCTTCTGTAAATTTTTTTCTGATATTCTTAAGACCTGTTCGGTCAATTCCTTTACGGGGACATGCCTAAACTGATAATCCTGTTTTTTGGTGACAATCAATTCCAGTAGTTTATAGGAAAGACTCTCTAAACGCTTTCCCTGGGAATAAATATAGTTAGCCGCTTTCATGGTTTCTTCTTCATTCATATCCATGGTACGCAACATATCTGCATATCCAATAATAGAAGTGAGCGGTGTTTTCAATTCATGAGCAAAAGAAGCTGTAAAGTCCTCCTGTTTTCTGGCCGTTTCTTCCAACTCCGTCATCTTCTGCGTCAGATTATCAGCCATCAGATTAAAGTCCAGGGCAAGAGTACCTATTTCATCATCCCCCAGCACATCAGCTCTCACATCATATTGCCCGCCAGCCAGCTTTCTGGTGGTGTTGCTGAGATTCACAACGGATCTGGTAAGAATATGGGACAACACAAACACTACCAAACCGGTAGCTAGAATCAATGCCAGCATTACTACACGATACTGATCATAAAATCCATCCCTTTCCAGATACAAAGCTGTAATATCATTTAGACTTTCTAGGTAATAGGTTCTGCCTCCCATCTCACTTTTGTATACAAAAATCAGATACTTCTTCCCTTCGGACTCCAGTACCTGATAAATGCAGGAAGCATCCTCCATCTGATCAATGAGATCATGTTCCAGTGTCAATTCACTGCTTTGATAAATCAAATTCAACTTCCCTCTATATATTTTATAGGAATATTCTTCACTGTCCAAATTCCCAATCACGGATTCAGCCAGCTCACTAACAATTTTTTCCGTCCTGTAATTCTCTGAAAGAGAATTCATGTTAACTTCAAAAGCTAATTGAAACATTCTGTTTTCTCTATTTCCTTCCTCAATCTCTTTTTCCAGAGAATTGTGGAAGGTCTGTGTGATCAGCCATATCCCAAACACACTGAACACAATGGTAATCAATGCAGTAAATGCAAAAAATATTTTCCAGAAAAATTTCATAGCCACACCCTTTCATTCAGGCTTCCAGACGATATCCCACTTTATATACCGCTACAATTTTATCCTCCCAATGGAGTTTCTTTTTCAATCTCTGCACATGTAGATCAACGGTTCTGCTTTCACCCATGTATTCACTTTCCCATACATTTTCATAGATGGTATCACGGTACAACGCAATATTCTTGTTACGGATAAAGAGCAGCAACAACTCAAACTCCTTTAGGGTTAGGGTAATCTGCTCCCCATTCTGTATCACTACTCTGGAGGGTACATCCACCTCTATATCCAATATATGAATGATCTGTTCTGCTTTATTGTATCTACGAAGAACAGTCTCTACCCTGGCAAGCAACTCCACAATTTCAAATGGCTTGGTTATGTAGTCATCTGCTCCGTTTTTTAACCCCTTCACTTTATTCTCAACCGTACCCATTGCGGTGATAAAAATAACCGGTATATCCAGACTCTTCGCATAGTCCAGCAACTCATACCCATTGACTTTAGGTAACATAATATCCAATAAAATCAAATCATAAGGATTGGCTGCCATCAGATCTGCTGCTTCTTTTCCGTCAAATGCGCATCTGCACTGGTATCCGGCCTTAGTAAGATTCATCCTTATGAGATTTGAAATTGGCTCTTCATCCTCCACAATCAGTATCTTTATCATATTGGCATCCTTCCCTTCTTCACATCAAAGCACAGACATAATCAATAGTTCAATACTCATGGTATCATTCATCCTGCCTGTTTTTACAGATTCCTCTGACTGAACACATTTTACCACAGCTTCTTTTAAGTTCTTCTCCGTAAAACGGGATGCCTGGGCAATATATTTAGAAGCAATAAATGGTGGTAACCCAATATTCTCCCCAATCTTTTTCTTATCAAAACCCTTACTGCTCAGTTGCTTTGCCTGTAGTAGCATGTTACATTGTCTGGCTATCAAGAATAAAATTCGCATAGGTTGTTCCTTCAATGCCAACAGCTCATAATACAGATTTAGGGCATCCTTGGTACGTTTATCTCCAATAGCAGTTACCATATCAAAAATATGATTGGATATTCTGGTGGTACAAATAGCATCGATATCCTCTTTCTCAATGACATCCTTATCCATACAGTAGCAGACCAGTTTTTCCAGTTCAGTGCGGATATTTCCCATTTCGGTTCCGGTTTTCTCCAGAAAGTATTTCACATTGTTTTCCGTGATCTTCTTATTATCTTTTTTCAGGATTCCTGCAATCCATCGTACCAAGGTTTGATCATCCTGCACCTTAAACTCTGCTGCATGTCCTGTTTTATTAACTAATTTAAAAACCTTTGACCTTTTATCTACTTCTGCTTCCACAAACACAAAGAAGACTGTAGGAGCCGGTTTCTCTAGGTAAGTTGCTAACTGCTCGCCGCCGGATTTGAAAAATCCGGTGTTTTCCATGACAATAACTCTCCGTTCTGCAAAAAAAGGCAGGGTTTCAGCCAAATCGATGATTTTTCCAATATTGATATCTTTACCCTCATAATAGTGGGTATTCATAGTATCCCCCTCTGCAGACAGTGCCTGCATCAGCTTATCCTTATACTGCTTGCGAAGATACCCCTCATCACCGAACAATAGGTAAATCTGCTCAAATTGTCCGCTTTTTATATCCTCATTGATCTGTTTCACCCTATTCCTCCGTTCTGATAACTATTTTTCAGTATAGCATAAATTTACGCGCCCTACAATATCCGTCACTGTCACATCTACGTCCAGGGATTTCTACGCACCTTCACTTCAGAAAACATTTTTTCTCCAGTTTCTTTCCATCCGTGGTAAAGGTCACTGCTCCGGTTTCCATGGTACAAAGGATACGGGCATCCACCTCTCTGAGTCGTTCCAGTACTGCCTCATG